>JAGACC010000002.1 GCA_017614295.1 Treponema sp. | reverse complement strand
CGCGTCTAGCACCCGGGCGGGCAGCACTTATTGCATCTGCAATCTGTACGATTACAGCTTCCGTGGTCTGCGGCTCAACATCGTTGTGGTGGGCGGCGATGGCATTTACTACGCGTGGTTCTTCTCCCATCTTGCGTGCCATTTCTGCGCCAACTTCTGCGTGGTTCTGGTCGCTGTCTGTTTCTGCTCCCTTACCAATGTCATGCAAAAGGGCAGCTCTCTTGGCAAGCTCGCGGTTTGCACCAATTTCTGCTGCAAGAAGGCTGGCAATTTCTGCAACTTCGCGTGAGTGGGTAAGAACGTTCTGGCCGTAGCTTGTGCGGAAGTAAAGTCTTCCCAAAGCGCGCACTCCGTCCTGGCCCATGTTGTGGATTCCAAGGTCAAAGAGAACCTTTTCGCCCTCTTCGTAAATCTTCTGCTGAATTTCCCTGGTCACCTTCTGCACGATTTCTTCTATGCGGGCTGGGTGAATGCGTCCGTCCGTTATAAGGCGCTCAAGTGATTCCTTGGCAATTTCCTTGCGTACGGGGTCAAAGCAGCTTATTACAACAGCTTCCGGTGTGTCGTCTATGATGATGTCTACTCCGGTAAGCGTTTCCAAAGTGCGGATGTTGCGTCCTTCGCGGCCAATTATGCGACCCTTCATCTCGTCTGAAGGAAGGGAAACTGTTGTAACCGTAAGGTCTCCTGTAACTTCCGTGGCAATGCGCTGAATTGTAGAAAGCAATACGCTCTGGGCCTTTTTTTCTGCTGCAAGCTGGGCGTCCTGGTCAATCTTGTTAAGAAGTGCCTGGGCATCATGCTTTGCTTCGTTTTCGAGGCTCTTAATTATAAGCGACTTTGCTTCGTCGCGCGTAAGACCGGAAATCCGCTCAAGTTCTGTGCGGAGGTTTTCTTCCTTGTCCTGAAGCTGCTGCGCGTGCTTTGCAAATTCTGCGTCTCTAGCGGCAAACTCTTTGTCTTTTTTGTCAAACTCTTGGGCCCGCTTGTCCAAAAGCTCCTCTTTCTTGTTAACACGGCTCTCGTAAGCTTGAATTTCTTTACGGCGCTCGTGGTTCTCCCGCTCCTGCTGGTTTCGGTCCTGAATGAGTTGTTCTCTTGCTTGAAGCTGAATCTCTTTTTTTAGAGCTTCGGCTTCCTTTATGGCATCCTGTTTAACGCGTTCGGCTTTTTGTTCCGAGGCGGAAAGTTGAAATCTGGCATAAATCCAGCGAATAGTCCATCCAAGAACAATTCCTGCAACGGGGAGCACGATGTACAGAATCATCTTGTCCATACAAATCTCCATTGTATTTAAAATTGTTCATTAATATAGTATAAAAAAAATCCACTAATGTCAAATGTAAAATCTGTAATATAGGAATAAATATTTTTTCTATTTTTCTGAATGATTTGCTCTTGTTGACAATGTGACCTGCTTTTGCTAGAATTTAAAAAATTACGGAGATTCTTTTAACGAATTATGACTATTTTAAAACTTTTAATACTAATCGCCTTCATAGACTTAATTTTTATCCTTCGCAACAAATTTGTAAGCGGCTTTTCCCTGCGCACCATGCTCTTTATCCTTGGCGGAATAGACATAGCCTTGGCGGTAGCCTACATTGTCTACAGGGCATTGCAGTAGAGCGTTAACAAATCCAAAAATTGTGATATAATTATGCCTATGGACTACATGGACGAGGCTATAAAAGAAGCATACGAAGGAATTAAAAGCGGACACGGCGGGCCTTTTGGCTGCGTAATCGTAAAAGACGGCAAAATAGTAGGGCGGGGACACAATTCCGTTCTGTTAAAGGGCGATCCAACCTGCCACGGAGAGATGGAAGCAATCCGCGATGCCTGTAAGCAACTGGGAACCCACAATCTTTCCGGCTGCGAACTCTACACTACTGCCGAACCCTGCCCCATGTGCCTGGGTGGAATCCTCTGGGCAAACATCCGCAAGGTCTTTTACGGCTGCAAAGTTTCTGACACGGACAAAATAAACTTCCGCGACGACGAATTCTACAAGTGCTTTGAAGGAAAAAGCAGCCTCTATTCTGCCCAGGAATGTAAGCGCGAAGAATGCCTAAAACTCTTTGATGACTATGTAAAAACCGGTGCCAAAAGGTACTGATTCTTAGAGGGCGTCTGCAAATAAATCCTACCCCCGATTGGAAGGGTGCGGAACGCATTGCCGTCAGGCAATGGAGGCGAAAGCCGGAACCCTGGAAAGCGGGCGAATTTCCAAGCTTTTGCCGACCCAGGGGGACGGCACAGTTTTACCGGACGCTTGGTCCAGAAGAAAAGAAGAAAAAATCTTTCTCTTGTATTTTTGGGCAAAATAATGTAACATTTTAGAAAGATAAATTGGACAGCTTAAAAAAAACTGGAATCCAGGAGTTTTTATGGATATTGAAGAGCTTAAAAAGGAAATAAAGGACGTTATTATTTCTTCCCTTGAACTTGAGGACGTTACCGCTGACGACATAAAGGATGACGAGGCTTTGTTTGGTGAAGGTCTTGGCCTTGATTCGATAGATGCGCTTGAACTTGGCGTTGCACTTAAGAAGCACTTTGGCGTAAAATTTTCTTCCGAGAACGAGGAAAACAAGAAGCGCTTTGCTTCCATAAATACTCTTGCACAGTATATTGCCCAGGAAAAGGACGGACAGTGATGACAAAGGATGAACTCTACCAGAATATAAAATCAATTATGGTGAATGAATTTGAGGTTGAAGAGGAAAAGGTTGTTCCGGAGGCTAAGCTTGTGGACGACATGGACTTGGATTCGATTGACTTTATTGACCTTGTTGTTAAGACCAAGGATTTTATTCCCGTAAAGATTGATCCGGAGATTTTTAGGACGGTTCGCACTATGCAGGACGTCGTGGACACTTTGTATCCCTATACTCAGCAATAGATGTTTAAGGTTGTTGCGGCTGTTCTAACGGCTCTTTATCCTGTAGTTGTCTTTGCCCTTCTGGTGGTGCTTAAGCTGCCGGTAAGGGTTTTGTCGCTTTGCGTTATTGCGCTTGGCTTTGCGGCTTTTCTTAGCGCTGGGATAAAGGGTAGGGCTTCTGCTGGTGGGACTTCCGGTTCTGCTGGAGCTTCTGCAAAGGGCGGGTCTTTTTGGCTTAGGTTTAGGCCTTTTTTGGGAGCAAGCCTTTTTTTGGCGGCGGGAATTGTCTGTTTTTTAACCAATCAGGCGGTTTTCCTAAAGCTTTATTCGGTGGCGGTTACCGCAACATTTCTCTTTGTTTTTGCAAGTTCCCTTGTTTGGGGCCCCAACATAATTTTCCGCTTTGCTACTATGGCGGACAAGTCAATATTGAATTCGGCAAAGGAAAAGCTTGTTGAGCGTTACTGCCGAAAGGTTTGCATTGCGTGGTGCCTGTTTTTTATCCTGAACGCAGGTATCTCCGCTTTTACCGCGCTAAAATGCAGCGATGCGGTTTGGTCTTTGTACAATGGCGGTATTTCGTATGGCCTTATGGGTCTTATGTTTGCCGTTGAATATATTATCAGGATTCAGGTGAATAAAAAAATGCCCGGCGAATATTCAATCACAAAGTTTAAAAACAATTCCCGCAAGGATGACTATATCCTTTGCTACGAAAATACTTGGTCTTCCAAAAAGTATAAGACTTGGCTGGACTTTCTTACCGCTACCGCAAAGATACGCGCTTTTCTTTCTGAAGGTTCACGTTCATCCTGCAAAGAGTGGATTTTGCATTGCGAGGACTACTGGTATATATAGGCTTTGATAACATATCGGCTGTGTTCTCCGGTAGCGAATCAGGTGACAACTATCTGAACTTCGGTATGTCATACCGCAAACTCCAGAAT
>JAGACC010000052.1 GCA_017614295.1 Treponema sp. | reverse complement strand
TTGGAGTTCACACCGGAGACTCAATTGTAATTGCGCCAACCGTAACTCTTGCAGATAAAGAATACCAGATGCTGCGCTCGGCAGCACTCAACATAATCAGCGCCCTCGAAATTGAAGGCGGCTGTAACTGCCAGTTTGCCCTTAACCCGGACAGCTTTGAATATGCGGTTATAGAAGTAAACCCCCGCGTAAGCCGCTCCTCTGCACTTGCAAGTAAAGCGACAGGATACCCCATTGCAAAGGTTGCAGCCCTTATTGCGGTTGGCTTTACACTGGACGAGATTCAAAACTTTGTTACCAAAAAAACAAAGGCATGCTTTGAACCTGTACTTGATTACGTTGTAGTAAAGATGCCAAAGTTCCCCTTCGACAAATTTGTTTACGCTGCCAGAAAGCTTGGAACCCAAATGAAGGCTACAGGCGAAGTTATGGCAATAGGACAGAATTTTGAAGAGGCAATCCTAAAGGCATGCAGGGGGCTCGAAGTTGGCGTAAAGGATTTGAACCTTCCTTCATTTGCAAAAGAGGGGGATGAAAAAATACGCGACCGTGTGCACCAGTGTACCGACCAGAGAATCTTTGCAATTTACCAGGCACTAAAGCGAGGTCTTTTGAGTGTGGAAGAAATTCACAAGATTACCAAAATAGACGAATGGTTCTTGTGGAAACTTGAAAAGATTTGCAAGATGGAAGCGCAGGGCGTTGCGGGGCGGCAATCGAGCCCCGCAGAGGGGGTAGCGGAAAACGCCAAAGGCGGTTGCAGCGAGGGGGAGACTTCCCCCACCTTGATATACAAATCTACAAGTTTCAAAATGGTAGACACCTGTGCAGGAGAATTCAATGCGGAAACCCCGTATTTCTATTCAACGGCAGGCGGCGAGAACGAAGCAGAATTATTCTTAAAGGAAAACAGATAAGGAGGATTTTATGTGTGGTTTTGTTGGAGCATTTGACTTAAACAGCGGAAGCCAACCGCTTGCAGAAGGTCTAAAGGAAGAACTGCGCTCACAGATTTTGGAGATGAGCAAGAGGATAAGGCACAGAGGTCCTGACTGGAGCGGAGTGTATACAGGAGAAAATGCAATTCTAAGCCACGAGAGACTTGCAATCGTTGACCCCCTTAGCGGAAAGCAGCCGCTCGTAAGCGATGACGAAAAAATCATCCTTGCGGTAAACGGAGAAATCTACAACCACAAAAAGCTCCGCGAAGAATTTGCGTCTTCTTACAATTTTAGAACTCAAAGTGACTGCGAAGTTATAATCCCCCTTTACAAAAAATTCAAAAGCGCCGGAAACTTTTCCGCAATGATAGAAAAGCTTTCTGGAATATTTGCATTTGCACTTTACGACAGCGAAGATGACACCTACCTTATTGGCCGTGACGAAATTGGCGTAATCCCGCTCTACCAGGGTTGGGACAAGGCTGGACGCTACTATGTTGCAAGCGAGCTAAAGGCTTTGGAAGGAGACTGCCAGACAATCGAAGAATTCCCCAACGGCTGCTACTTGTATTCAAAAGAAGGCAAACCCGTACGCTGGTACCACCGTTCATGGGAATCTTACGACGTGGTAAAAAATTCTGCACGTGCTACGGACGACAAGGGAGAAGTTATCAACCCGAGCGTAATAGAAAAGCTACGCAACGGCCTTGAGTCTGCCGTAAAAGCCCAGCTTATGAGCGACGTTCCATACGGAGTTCTTTTAAGCGGAGGCCTTGACAGTTCAATCATTGCAGCGGTTACGCAAAAGTACAGCAAAAAGCGCGTAGAGTCAGACAGCAAAGAAAGCGCATGGTGGCCGCAGCTCCACTCATTTGCAGTAGGTCTTGAAGGTTCCCCGGACCTTGTTGCCGCAAAGAAAGCAGCAGACTACATTGGAACAGTTCATCACGAAGTTCACTTTACAATACAGGAAGCCCTGGATGCTCTGCCAGATGTAATCTACCACATAGAAACCTACGACATAACAACTGTCCGCGCAAGTACGCCAATGTACCTTCTTGCCAGGGTCATAAAATCAATGGGAATCAAGATGGTTCTTTCCGGAGAAGGAAGCGACGAACTTTTTGGCGGTTACCTCTACTTCCACAAGGCACCGAATGCAGGAGAAGTCCACGAAGAGCTTGTCCGCAAAATGAGCAAGCTGCACCTCTACGACTGCCTCCGCGCAAACAAGAGCCTTATGGCATGGGGTGTAGAAGGCCGCGTTCCTTTCCTGGACAAAGACTTCATAGACATAGCAATGAACCTTAACCCCAGCGACAAGATGAACATAAAGCTTCCAGACGGAAATCAGCGTATGGAAAAATGGATCTTGAGGAAAGCATTTGAAGACCTGCTCCCACAAGACATCTGCTGGAGGCAAAAGGAACAGTTCAGTGACGGCGTAGGCTACAACTGGATAGATACCCTCAAAAAAATCACGGAAGAAAAGGTAAGCGACGCAGAGTTTGCAAGAAGAGAAAACCGCTTCCCGGTAAACCCTCCAAAAACAAAAGAGGAATACTACTACCGCGAAATCTACAGCCGCTTCTTCCCAAGCGACAGCGCAGCAAGATGCGTTCCCCACGAAGCCGGTGTTGCCTGCTCTACAGCAAAAGCCCTTGAATGGGACGCTGCCTGGAAGAACATGGATGAGCCATCGGGCAGAGCAATTTCTGGAGTTCATGACAAGGCTTACTGATAAAACTGCGAGTTTGCAAAGTAAACGCAAAAGAGCCCTTGCCGGTGTGCATAAGAACGCCTAGAGAAGCTAAAAAAACAAGGTGCGGAATAAGAGCCACAAAAGCCACTTTTCCGCACCTTAATTATAGAAAATATA
>JAGACC010000051.1 GCA_017614295.1 Treponema sp. | reverse complement strand
GGGATTGCTAAAAGTGCGTTCTTTTACTATTATATAGGAATGAAAAAATCTGACATTTTTAACAAGGCCATGCGCAACAGAATTTTTGGCGTGGCAGCATTTTGTTTTCTATATATTGTATTGGCTCTTAGGCCTTTGAGCACAGAACTGCACCTTACCCCGGAATGGACGGAAGGAATTACCAGGGTTCAGGGGGGAAGCTCCGCTCAGGAAACGATTCCTTTTAAGCTTGGGCAGAACATGGGCTTTTTTACCCCGGAAGGAAAAATCACGAACCTTGTAACATACCCATTTAAGGCTTCCATCTCGGACTCTTACTACGCATCTTATTCCGCAAACAACTCCAGCGCAGAATTCTTTTTGCCCAGCGGAGAAAAAGCTGGAACTATAAATGAGTCGGGCTTTCCTTTCTTTGACGAAGACAGGATATACGTCTTTTTACCGGGAGGCTCTTCTTTTGTACAGTGCTCTAGCTCCGGCGCAAGGCAGTGGGTCTACGAAAGCTATTGTCCGGTAACGGCATTTTCTTCCAGTTCAGGGGGAACAGTTGCAGGCTTTGCGGACGGAACCCTTGTTTCTTTTACAACGGACGGAAACGTTGACCAGAAATTCCAGCCGGGCGGAAGCAATTTTTCCGTTATTCTTGGAGCAGGCATTTCTAAGAGCGGAGACACTGTTGCCTGTGTTTGCGGACAGGACCAGCAGAGGTTTGTTGTGGCTCAGAAAAGCGGAGAGCACAGCAAGATTATCTTCCACGAATATCTTGAAAAGGCTTCGGTAAAGCAGGAGCTTGTAAAATTCAACAGCAAGGACAACATCGTCTACTACGGCTACGAGGGCGGTCTTGGTGTTGTTGACTTGGAAAAGATGCAGAGCTACAAACTTCCGCTAAGCGGTCACGTGGTTCAGATTCAGGAAAATGAAGACGGAAGCCTTGCATTCATCCTTAGCAGGTACGGAAAGAAATACACAATAACCGTAATAGAAAAATTCAACCAGAGCGTTGCTTCTTTCTCCTACAACGCTAACTATTCATTCATACAGGTAAGGGGCAATTCCCTCTTTGTTGGCCGCAACGACAAGATTTCTAAGCTGTCGGTTTCAAGAAAATAGTGCGCTTAAGGGCAAGGACAAAAGGAAATGAAAATGAAGAAAGACTTTAGCTTTGGAAAAAAATCAGGATTCAACTCAAAGAAATATATTGCGGGGATAGCATTTGCGGCTACACTCCTTGGCACAGCGGCGGCTCTTTTTGCATTCAGCTGGCCACAGGCGCAGACCAACTCGGATACATTCCACTCCTACTTTGGGCAGCTTAGGGGAGGCACAATAAGTTCTTCCCTTATCTTTAAGGACAATTCGGAAGTTAAGACGGCAGACCCGGGAGACATACTGGCTGTTATAGACGACCACACGGAAGACTACGGCTGGTTTGAATCCACACTCGGCAACGCGGTAATTCTCGGACACAGCGACCAGAGGGTAACAATATACGCAAACCTTGACGCTGAATCCATACCGGCTTCCCTTGGCGCATCGTCTTTTGTCTCTACAGGAACTCCTCTTGGAACAAGCGGAAACTCCGGTTGGCAGGAAGGCGAAAGCTGTCTTGAATTCCAGGTCTTGGACACAAAGAGCGGCATTTCCATTAACCCAAGAATGCTTATGCCAAAGATTGGTGCAGAGCTTCCTGTTAGCATGGGTTACATTACTCTTGATGACGAAAAGGGAGTTACCCACTACCTTGTTAACGAGCGCAACCTAAAGGCTGGAACATACTACATCTACAAGACACGCGACGCTACCGCAGTTCCATTCAGGACTATCGTTGCAATAAACGGTGCCACTGTTGAACGCATTTCTTACGACACCCTAAAGGAATACAACGGCAGGCTTTGCATTACCGGCAACAACAACTACCCTGTAGAACTTATGTACCCGGACGACAACCGCCTCTTGCTTGGAAAGATTTCCCTTCCATACGGACACGTGGGGCTTTCCGTTACCGTTGTGGACATGCTGAATTCTGCTCAGAGCGTAACGTATAATTTGGATGTGAACTAAGGAATAGAAATATTAGCGGATAATAGAGATGAATAAGTTTTCAAGAATTACAGGATCGATTGCATTTTGGGCAAGAGTGATTGCATTCTTGGGAACAATTCCTATTATGGTTTTTCAAAAACGGATTATGGAATCCGCTTATCCAGACACTCCGAATGCGACAGTTTTTCTATTTGATGAAGTTTTTATTAGATTTATTTTTTTATTGATAGTAGCTTTGTTTTTGTATAAAAAAAATACAAATAATAAAACTCGTGCAATAATTTCCTTATATTTTTATCTATTTGTAACAATATTGTTTTCAAATCCAATAGCTACGGGTATTTCAATATTCCTAAGTAGTAGAAAAGGACCTGAATATTTAGCGGCAAAATCAGTGATTCTTTCGGCCTCGCAATCAATATTGTATATTTTTACATTGGCAAGTAATGTATGCTTTTATCTTTCAACAGGAAGTCTAATTGCATCAAATGATGACGGTAATCAAAATATAAAAATCGAAAGTGACATATCAGAAAAAAGCAGAACAAAACTAGTTCTTTATTCTGGATTTTTAGGAATATTTGGAATTGATAGAT
>JAGACC010000050.1 GCA_017614295.1 Treponema sp. | reverse complement strand
TTTTTCCCGCTTTCCAGGGTTCCGGCTTCCGCCTCCATTGCCTAACGGCAACGCTCCGCGCCCTTCCAATCGGGGCTAGGCTCTATCCGCTTTACGCTAATAAAGAATCCGCGACACCGCGGGTTTCTCAGACGGATTTGACTGGACGCGCAACCCCAAACCTGATTTCCCTGTTAAGTATATATTCTATTGAAAACCTTGCAAAAACATGTCATTATTCAAAAACAGGAGCGTTTATGAAAGATGCATTTTGGCAGCTAATCGAAAAATTTCCTATCATAGGTCTTATACTTAACACTTTAATACTTTTAGTCCTTCCGGCAACCCTTATCATTTTCTTGGTAAAAAGCATCAGGCGCAAAAACAAAAAAGGAATAATTGTTTTTTCCCTACTGAATCTTTGCTACCTAATTTTTATAGCCCATATAGTACTTTCTATATCTGCACTTGTTCGTGTAAACAAAGAATTCCACAACGAAGTTCAGCAGGTTCATCATTATAAAATTCAGCAAATAGAAAATCCCCAGGATGGCATGGACTTGGACAAGGGTGACTTTCCAATCGTAAAAATAAATGAAGGCCTTGTAATAGACGGAGGAGGGGACAAGACTTTTAAGTTTTACAATAGACCCGAATACAAAATAGATGCCTTTGTCTTTTATATTGGCGGTTTTGAAGTTCCTGTAAATTACGATTTCCTTCCGGGGCATTTTTACGAAATCAATTTTGAAAATATTCAAAAAAGCTATAAAATAAAATCTGTCGGCGTATTTTATAAGAAAGGCGAAGGAGAAAAAAGCGAAATCTGGACAGACGATATGGAAGGTGGAATAAACAGCTTGTTTATAAAAAAATAAAATTAGAAAGGAGCTTAACGAAATGAATGCACTCGTAATTAACTGTAGCCCTGTAAAAAACGGAGCAACCGCAGAAATGGTTAATCTTGTTGCCCAGTGTTTGCAGGAAAGGTATTCCGTTAAAAAAGCCTGCATCGGAGACTACAAAGTTGAATTTTGCAAAGGCTGCAGAACTTGCCACAATACCGCCGAATGTTCAAGCTTTAACGACGACTTTAAGAGCCTTGTCTTGGAATTTGAAAAAGCAGATGTAATTGTTTCCTGCGCACCGTCTTACTGGGCAGATGTTCCCGGACAGTACAAAGCCTTTATAGACCGCTGGACCCCCTGGTGCAATACCCACGAACCCCATGCAAAGCTTAGCTCCGGCAAAAAAGGCTATTCCATGGTCTTACGCACAGGCCCCAACATGAAGGAATGCGAACGCCTAATCCAAACAATAGAACACTTCTACGGCCACCTGGAAATTGAATCCACGGACCGCATTGGCTTTACGTCCGTAGAAAACAAAAACGACCTCTTGGCACACAAAAGCGAAATTGAAGCCTTCTGTACAAGAATTTAACTCTTAGCAACCTTACTTGCCAGCAGCCTACGCCCGATTGGAGGGGCCCGCGAAAGCGGGTTGCCACAGGCAATGGAGGCGAAAGCCGGAACCCCGCAAAGCGGGTAAAAATTGCCTCCATGCAATTTTTACCCACAAGTTTTCCGGAGGAAAACTTGCCCGCCTGTTCCGCAAAGAGACAACGCGCCCTCCATGGCGCTCCTTGTTTGCGGTTTAGTACAATTGCATGGAGTTTGACCGGACACGGAGTGCCGGGCACAGTTAAAGTTGGCCTGCCGTCCAAATTTCAAAAACAAGACAAATTCTATTGACTTTGCGCCCCAGAATGTATATATTACATTTAGTTACCGATTGTTCGGTAACAATACTGGCTTATGGCAGAAAACACAAAAGAAAGGATAATAAGCGCGGTTTTTTCATTCTACCGCGACGGAAAAATAAAGAAAATTTCTCTTTCTCAGATAGCCGCTAAGGTTGGAATTAGCAAGGCTGCCATTTTCCGCCATTTTGCAAACCGCGAGGAACTTGAAGACACCCTTTTGCAGACCGTCTACGACCGCTTTGCCAGCATGGTTACGGCCGTCCAGAAGAAGATGGATGCCGGGGACTTTTGCTCGGTTCTGCCCTTTATTATAGATACACTTTGCAGCCACACCGAATACATTAACTACCTGCGCTCTGTTTCGCCGGAATTTTCGCTGGACACTTTTGTGCTTGAAGGAAAGAAGCGGGGCCTTCGCATGTTTGATTCCGTTTTTGCCAGTGACGGTTCCCTTCAGAACAAGCGGTTTTACTATACGACGCTTTTTGTCTGCATAGAGCTTTTGGAATTTGTCTATATATGGAATTTCTACCGCGAAGAAAACAACGACCTTGCCTATTATTCAAAGAGGACTGCGGATTTTATTCACAACGGTCTTTTAAGGAAGGAATATAAGCTTTCGGAAGAAAGGATGGATGCCTTGGAGACCAGTTGCCTTGCCTGCGTTCTTAATGCCCGGTCTGTTGACTCAAAGCTTGCGGCTGTTTCTGCGGCTGTTGCAAAGAAGGGCTATGCTGAGCTTACCATGGATTCAATTGCGGCTGAGCTTGGAATGGCAAAAAGTTCCTTCTATTCTATATACAAGAACAAGGAAGACATGATTCTTTCGCTTTTGGACAGCGAGTTTTCTGAATTTGGAAGGATTCTCTGCCTTGCCCTAAAGGAAACTGATGACTTTGATGAGTGCATGTATTCTATAATCTGCACTACGACCATATATTTTTTTAAGCGCAAGGAAATTCTTGAAGCCTGCAAGTGGATTGAATTCCAGATGGTAGACGGAAGGAATGCGGACGACCGCTTTTACGAGATTTTTAATTCTCCGGAAAACATTTCTTTTAAGAACATGGTCTTTTCAAAGAAGGATGCAGTTGAATTTCCGGAGCATCTTAAGGAGTCCCACAAGAACCTTGCCAGCAACCTTATACTGCGCACCGCTTTTGGGGAGTCTATAATGTTCCTTGTTCACGGAATAAAGCATGGCTTTCCCCTTTCTGCATACAAGGAGATTGTGCGTGCGGTTTACAAAATGCTTATGACCGGAGTTGTAAGTTATACGAAAGACGGAAATATATTCAGTTATGGTAAAAAGGAGGAATTCTGATGAATCCTGCATTTAATAAAAAGAAAAAATCCTTTGCCCTTACGCTTGGCTTGCTTGCGTCTGCATTGCTTTCACAGGCAGTGCTTGCTCCAAGGCTTTGTGCAGAGGAGAATGGACAAAAAACGGTAACTCTTACGGTGGATTCTGCCGTTGATTACGCAAAGAAAAACAGCCGTACCCTTAAGAGTGCGGACATAGACCTGGACATAAAGAGAAGGGCTTCTGCAAATTCATGGAACGTATTGTTTCCGGACGTTAGCGTTAGCGGAACAATGAACCGTGCCAACAGCGTGGAATCTTCCATAAAACAGGCAAATGCCATGGGACCTCTCATGACTGCAATGGGTATTCCCTTTGAAGAAAAAGAGGAAACAGAGAGCATGCACTGGACGGCAATTGGTAACGTAACTGCAAGCCTCAACCTTAGCCTGGCTTATGTAAATTCCATAAAGGCTGCAAAGGCGGACTACGAAGCCGGTAAAATCAGCTGGGAAAAGAGCCAGAAGGAAACTATTGCCAACATCAAAAAGCTCTTCTACGGACTTCTTCTTGCCCAGGAAAACCTTAACCTCCAGAAGCGCAGTCTTGAAAACGCAAGGCAGAGAAGCGTTCAGGCAGGTGTCAACTTTAGGAACGGACGCATACCGGAGCTTTCTCTTTTGCAGGCTCAGGTAACTTACCAGAACAAGGTTCCGGAAGTAGAGCAGGCGGAGCTTCAGTTTAAGCAGCAGAAGAATATGTTCGCTTTCTTGCTTGGCATGCCTGTTGGAACCGATATTGTCTTGGACGGAAGCATAGAACCAGAATACGTGGATCTTGACGCAGACCTTCTTATGAAAAAATATCTTGAAGACAGCTTGGACTACAAGTCTTTGCAGGCAACGCTCAACACAATGAATTTACAGCTGGGTGCTGCAAACATGGCGGCTTTTACTCCTGCACTTGCACTAAGCTACAGCTACCAGCCGGTTCTTCCCGATGCGCTTGATGCCGACTGGGGAGACAGGGATGCTTGGACGGACAATGGTTCATTCAGCGTAACACTTGCTTGGAAAATTTCGGACATGCTCCCTTGGTCAAAGAACAGACAGCAGGCTAAAGACCTAAAGGCAAACATTCAAAAGCTTGAGCTTAGCCTTCAGGATGTTCGCGAAAACCAGAGGATGAAGATTCAGGAAGCAGTGGACAACCTAAAGATGTGCCGTGAGCAGATTCAGTCCATGCAGAGGAACGTAACACTTGCGCAGCGTTCTTACAACATGAGCGCAACCGCCTACATGAACGGTACCCGCGAGCTTTTGGATCTCCGCGATGCAGAAAATCAGCTGAACCAGGCAAAGCTTGGTCTTGCAAACCAGAAGTTCAACTACATAAGTTCACTTTTGGATTTGGAAACCCTGCTTGGCATTGAGTTAAAAAAATAATGGATAGATTAAGTAAGATTAAGGAGTTTTTTATGAATAGAACAATTTCACAGGCGGCGCGTGCATCTTTTGTGATCACATCCGCTTTGCTTTTTACAATCGCATTTTCCGGCTGCTCCAAAAAGGATTCTGCTTCAAAGGCAGAAACAGAGGAAACAGTATTTGCCGTAAACGTAAGCAAGGTTGGTCAGGGCAATCTTGATGAATACCTTGAATTTGGAGGAGACGTATCATCATCTTCTTCCGTTAGCGTAATGCCCGACATGGCAGGAAAGATTTCCCGCATACTTGTAAGCGTTGGTGATTCAGTTGCCAAAAACCAGGTTATTGCCTATGTAGACGCAAGCACTCCCGGTATGTACTATAGCCAGAGCCCAATCCGTTCCCCAATCAGCGGAATTGTAACTTCATTTACACCCAACGTTGGTTCACAGGTTTCTCCTGCAATGGCTGTTGCAACCGTAAGCCAGACGGACAATCTGGAAATAAAGATAAGCGTTGCTGAGCGTTTTGTTAGCCGCATAAAGATGAACCAGAACGCATTTATTTCTTTTAACGCATATCCCGGAGTAGAATTTACTGCGAATGTAGTGGAGATAAGCCCTGTTCTGGACACTTCCACACGCACAATGAACGCAAAGCTCCGCCTTTCTCCCAACGACGACAGAATCCATGTTGGTATGTACGGACGCGTAAAGCTCATAACAGACAGCGTAAACAATGTAATAGTTGTTCCTCTTGGTGCAATCGTTCAGCGCGACGGTAAGCCCTACATCTTTGTCGTAAGTTCCCAGAAGACGGAGACTGAACCTGCCCGCGTAAGACTACAGCCTGTTTCAGAAGGAATTTCTGTAGACAACAAGACGGAAATAACAAACGGAATTTCTGCCGGAGACATGATTGTTGTAAAGGGACAGTCTCTCTTGAATGACGGTTCTGCCATAAACATTGTTTCTGTTTCGGAATAGCATGAATATAATATAGAAGGAAAAATATATGACTTTATCAGAAAGAGCGGTTCAAAAACCGGTAACAACCCTGCTGATTTTCTTTGTTCTTATTGCGCTGGGAATTTTCTGTACGCTGAACCTGCCAATGGACATGTACCCAAACATGGATCTTCCCTACATGATTGTATATACCACCTACAACAATGCAGGCCCGGAGGAAGTGGAACAGAGCGTTACCCGTACTCTGGAATCTTCGCTTTCAGGTCTTGGCGGCTTAAAGAAGATGCAGTCACAGTCGTCCACAGGTCTTAGCCTTATCATTCTTGAATTCAACTACGGAACAAACCTGGACACTTCTGCAAACGAGATACGAGACAAGATAGATGTTGTGCGTTCATACCTCCCTGATGACGCATCTACTCCTCTTACAATCCAGATGGATCCTTCCATGATGCCAATAAAAGTTCTTGCGGTAAAGGGAAACCGTACTCCAGAGGAACTCCGCGACTATGCAGAAGACGTAATTCAGCCACGCCTTGAACAGCTGGACGGAATTGCAAGCGCAAACGTAACCGGTGGTAGGGAAGAGTCCATCAACGTAGACATTCCACGCGACCGTTTGGAGGCATATAGTCTTAGCGTAAGCCAAGTTGCCCAGATGATTGGTTCCCAGAACATTCAGAGCTCCGGCGGAAAGATTACTAGCGGAGACTTGAACTATACAATAAAGACAAACGGAAAGTACCAGAGCATAGAGGACTTGCGCAACACCGTAATCTCCTACAAGATGGCTGCTTCCGACGGAATGAATGCACCAGAGCTTAAGACCATTCTTCTCCGCGACATTGCAGACATATATGACGGTTACAAGGATGTTTCCACACTTGCTTATCTTGACGGTGAGCCTTGTGTTCTTATAATGCTTCAGAAGCAGAGCGGTAAAAACTCTGTTCAGGCTGCACGCAGGGTAGACAAGGCAATTCCTACAATAAAAGCTGCCCTTCCAACGGACATAGAAATTGTAGAAGTATACGATACAACGGATTCAATTGAACAGACAATCGGTGAAGTTGTAAACTCCGTTATTATTGGTGCCTTCCTTGCTGTTTTGGTTCTCCTTGTATTCCTCCGCTCATTGAGGAGTACAATCATCATTGGCCTTGCAATTCCTATTTCCGTAATGATAACCCTGTTCGCCATGTACTTTATGGACATTACGATTAACATGGTTTCTACAGCGGGTCTTTTGCTTGGTATAGGTATGCTTGTAGACAACTCAATAGTTGTTCTGGAAAACATATTCTCCTACAGGCAGAAGGGTACAAAGTCAAGCGTTGCATCCGTTCTTGGCGCAAAGGAAATGATTACTTCCATTACTGCAAGTACGCTTACTTCTGTATGTATCTTCCTTCCTATGCTTATGTTCAAGAAGATGCTTGGTATTATGGGACAGATGTTCAACGACCTTGCCTGGACAATCATCTTCTCCCTCATGAGTTCACTTATTGTTGCAATCGCGTTGGTTCCTGCCCTTACGTCTAGGTTCATGCAGATTTCAATTCATGAATACAATTCAAACAAGCCTTGGGACCGCTTTAACCGCGCAGCAGACAGATTCTTTGACAATCTGGACATAAGGTATTCGCACGGAGTAAAAAGGGTTCTCCGCCACAGAAAGCTTGTTATCGGTGGACTATTTGCCCTCTTCCTTATTTCTTTTGCGGTTATAAAAGTTGTTGGATTCATCTTTATGCCCGAACCTGCTTCCAACATGATTTCCATAGACTTTGCTCTGCCCAAGGGAACTCCGCTTGACGTTACGGAAAACACGATTCTTTCCATGCAGGCAATGGCTAGCCAGGAACTTAAGGGAATAAAGTACACGATGGTTTCCGTTGGTGGAACATCTTGGTTCTCTTCCGGTTCAGAAACAAACTCCGGACGAATCGTATTCTCCCTTTATCCTGTAGACCAAAGAAAGTCCGATTGGGATAACGAAAAGACCGCTAAGGAAAAGCTTAGGAAATACTTTACCATGTTCCCGGGTGCAGACTTGAGCTTCTCCAAGAATATGAACAGCGCCGGTTCTGGTGGAATGAGCATAGACATTAAGAGCGACGACCTTAACCTTGTCCGTTCAACCGCACTCCAGATAGAAAAGCTTCTTAAGGAAAAGGCACAGGATTATGTTACAGAAGTTGCAAGCGATGTAGAAGATGGTCTTCCACAGGCAGAGATTATTGTTGACCGCGACCGCATGTATGAACTTGGCCTTAACGTCTACGGAGTAGGTAGCGAAATTACAGCCGCAATCAACGGAACTACTGCAAGCCGCTACACCAAGAACGGAGACGACATAGACATACTTGTCCGCATGAGTGAGCGCGATAAGACAAAGCTTGCAGACCTTGACCAGATTACTGTTGTTAACAGCCAGGGTCAGCAGATTCCTTTGAGCAGCTTTGCCCACTATGAGCAGAACGAAGCTCCGGTTACAATCTTCCGCGAATCCCAGGCCCGTATTGCCCACGTTACGGCTAAACCGGCAAGCGGAAAGTCTCTTGATGTTATCCAGAAGGAAATCAACAAGCTTATAAACGACAATATTCCCCAGAATGAAAACGTTCTTATATCATTCTCCGGTGACTATGCGGACATGATGGAAGCTGTCTTTAAGTTTGGTGCTATCATCATAATGGCGGCAATTCTGGTATTCGTTGTAATGGCAAGTCAGTTTGAATCCCTTATTGACCCCTTCATCGTTGTTATGACAATTCCGCTTTCATTCATCGGTGTATTTACAATTTACCTTATTACCCGCCAGCAGCTCAGCGTTATAACGATTATGGGACTTCTGGTTCTTGTTGGTACGATCGTAAACAACGGTATTGTTCTTGTTGACTATACGAACCTTTTGCGTAAGAGAGGCTACAGCTTGGAAGACGCTTGTGTAGAAGCAGCAAGAAGCCGTTTGCGCCCGATTCTTATGTCAACGCTTACGACAGTTATTTCTCTTGCTCCTATGGCATTCTTCCCGGGTGAAGGTTCAGCTTCAATGCAGCCAATTTCTCTTACCGTATTCGGTGGTATGACATTCGGTTCTTTGATGACCCTCTTCCTTATGCCAACGGTTTACTACATCGTAAATAACCACCGCATAAAGAAGGCTGCCAAAAAAGAAGCAAAGGCCCGCGCAAAGGCTTTAGCAGCACGCAATGCCGCTTTTGCAAGAGGAGAAAAAGTTAGCAGCTTAAAAAATGATCAGGATCTTTTTGGTTCCGGGAAAAGGAGTAGGTTATTATGGAAAAGAAAGTCCGCATAGAGATAATTTATTCGCAGGCCTTGGACGAAGACTTTATTTCTGAATTCAACAAGGCAGGAATCGTCCACAAGTATACGAAGTTGAACAATGTTACCGGTGCAGGCTTTAACAATCCGCATCTGGGAGACAATGTTTGGCCTCGGCTTAACATGATGTACATTATTTTCTGCAGCGAAGATGAAGCCGAAAAAATCAAGGAAGTTGTTTCCAAACTTAGGGAAAATTATAAGACCGAAGGCATAGCCTGTTTTATAAGTTCCGCAGAAGAATTTTAGGGAGAGTTTTACAGGAGGTATTTATGGCTACGGGAAAGAAACCGTTAAAAGATTTGCTGACTCCGTTAAGGGTAGTCTGGGGCTTGGTAGCTTTTGTTTTTGTAATTATGCTGCTTACAAGTTTTTTCATCGTGAATCCGGATGAGCAGTGCGTTATAACAAGGTTTGGCCGCTACTACGAAACGCTTGGTCCAGGTTTGCACTATAAGCTGCCCTTTGGCGTAGACAAGAAGTATGTAGTTCCCGGTCCAAAGGCAATACAGACTGAACAGTTCGGTTTTGTTACGACACATGGTGGCCCTGTAAACCAGTACAAGAACGGCATTACGAATGAATCAACAATGCTTACCGGAGACCTTAACATAGTAGATGTTGAATGGATTATCCAGTACCGCATTACAGACCCCAAGGCATGGCTCTTTACGGTTCAGGAAAAAGAACAGACCATCCGCGACATAAGCCGGTCCGTAGTGAACACACTCGTAGGTGACCGCGCAATTCTTGAAGTAATGAGCAACGAGCGTACTAACATAGAAAACCTTGCCGTTGAGCAGATGAACCTCCAGTACAAGAAGCTTGGAATAGGAATCGATGTCTCTGCCGTAAAGCTTCAGAACATTGTTCCTCCTGCCGGTGTACAGGATGCATTTGAAGACGTTAACAAGGCTATTCAGGATATGAACCGCTACATCAACGAAGGTAAGGAACGCTACAATGCGGAAATTCCAAGGGCAAAGGGAGAAGCAGACCAGAAGGTTCAGGTTGCAGAAGGATATGCTGCAGAGCGCGTAAACAAAGCAAAGGGTGATGTTGCCCGCTTTAATTCAGTTTACGAGGAATACCGTAAGGCTCCTGCCGTTACCCGCGACCGTCTCTACCTGGAAACCATGGAAGAAATTTTTGCCGGTCAGGATAAGGAAAAGAAGCCAGCTCTTATAGACAGCGAGTTGGAAAATATTTTGCCTGTCAAGAATCTTGGAAAAAACTAAGGGGGTTAACAAATGAAGAAATCTTACATAGCCATAATTCTTGTTATCGTGGCATTTTTTATATTTCTTGCAGAAGGACCTTTCTACGTAGTTGACGAAGGAAGCCAAACCGTTACAACCCGCATGGGACGCATCGTAAACACCCATACCCAGGCTGGTCTTTACATGAAGGCACCCTTTATAGACAAGATTACAACCTATCCTGCACGCATACTTTCTTTGGAAGGAGACAGCGAGCGCATCCCAACAAAGGAAAACCAGTTCATCATCGTGGACACAACAAGCCGCTGGAGAATTAGCGATCCTGCTCTTTTTTACCAGTCATTCAAAACGCTGGAAGGCGCATACATAAAGCTTAGCGACGTAATAGACTCTGCAACACGCACGATTATTACCCGCAACCGTTTGAGCGAGATTGTCCGTTCAAGCAACATCATTAACGAAAAGTCTGCTGCCCAGGATACATCCCTTTCCGGAATTGCAGACGATGAAAGTGCAGAAATAGAAGCCCTGCTTAACGTCTCCAACCAAAACGAAAATGTTACCAAGGGACGCACAAGACTCTGCGACGAGATGACGGAAGAAGCCCGCAAGATGATGGGAGAATTTGGCATTGAACTTATAGACATTGTTCCCCGCCAGATAAAATATTCCGATGAACTTACGGAAAGCGTCTACAACCGTATGATAAAGGAACGCAATCAGGTTGCACAGGCATACCGCTCTCTTGGAGAAGGAAAAAAAGCTGAATGGCTTGGTAAGCTGGAAAACGAAAAGCGCACCATAGAAAGTGAAGCCTACAAGGTAAGCGAAGAAACAAAGGGTAAGGCCGATGCAGAAGCTGCCGCAATCTACGCAGAAAGCTACAGCCGCGACCCAAAATTCTACGAGTTCTGGAAGAGCCTTGAATCCTACAAGACAACCATGGGAACCTTTGACACAACTTACAGCACCAAGCTTGACTACTTTAAGTATCTGTACAGTTCCAACGGAAACCGCTAAAATAGGAATATGGAAAACGTATTCGAAAAAGACGGTTTTGTTTATTTAAATACAGGCCTGTCTCCTGATGAATTTTCAAAAGCCCGCGGTGGAACCCGTATAGCCGAAAACGGATCTGTTGCAATACAGACAAGTGCAGGCTGGGTTATCTCTGCGTGGCGCTTTGAAGAAACAGAAGAAGACGGAGCTCTTATTTATGTAAAGGGAAGGGCATTCCCCGGTCAGACTCTAAGAGATTACTTTTTAAATGAAAGCTCCAATTCTTTTTCGCCAGTTTTTCCTTCCGTTGAATTCACCAAGGCAAAGTCAGCAAGGGCCGCAGCCTTGGTCTGTTCCGTAATAGAAGCATCCGTAAACCAGAATGTCTCTTTGCCCAATTGCGGTGCAGGCGGAATCTTTATTTCCGACGATTTTACAAAGGTCGTTTTTTTTCCAGAGCAAATTTTCATACAGTCAGCCCTAAGGTTTGAATCATCTGGCGGAGAAGCTGAATTTGGCCAGAACCGTGCCTTTTATGTAAACCCAAACCTTACTGGAACAAATGCCAGCCATTTTACCCAGTCGGTAATTGCTTACAGGGCTCTTACCGGAGAATTTCCTTTTTCCGCAAAGAATCAGGAAGAGCTTTCCCTGGACATGGCAGACAAAAACTTTGTTCCCCTGCGCAATAAGATTTGGGCGGTAGACGAACAGCTTGCATCTTTTGTAGACAACTCGCTTTCCCGTTCACCAAGCGTAAAATCCCGCTCAAAGGTAGAAAAGATTGCTTCGCTAAGGCAGTCTGCTGTTTCCGAACTCACAAGCGGAAGAACTACATCTCCCCTTGAACTAACATCTGTTTTTCCAGTCGCATCTCTTTACAGGGAACTTGGACTTAGCAAAGACGGCTCCATTCCCCAGGACGGAAGGCTCCTTTCCGTAATAAGAAAGTCATCCCTTTCCCCGGAAGATTTTGAACTTGCCGTAAAGAAAGAGACAGAAAAAAATGCCCGCGAAGTAAAGACAAAGAGGTTCTTGCGAAAATACAAAAAGCTTCTTATTTCACTTGCAGTAGCCTTAGTCTTTGCACTAGCCGCATCTTATTCAGTACGCAAAACATATATGACAAGGCCTACAACAAAGGGACTTTCCGCTTTGCAGACCGTAGAAATATTTTACAGCGCATACAACATGCTGGACTTAAACAAGGCACGCTGCACGCTTCTAGGCAAACAGCCGGATTACCTTGTTGATATAATAAGCCAGGCCTATGTTACAAACCAAACCCGCTCAGCCTACAGCCCTGCAAAGAAAACCGTCACCCCTGCCGAGTGGATGAATTACAACAACAACGGCAACTACTACATGTTCGGTCTTACAGGATTCGCCGTGAATGAGCAGAAGATGGAACTCTTCGCAAAGCCTCCCCTAAGAAAAGAAAATCCCGCCCCTGTTTCCGAAGAATTTGGAAAGCGCATAAAAGAAGGTGATTTTACCGAATGTTACGCCACATATTTCCTCATCTACCCGGAGGCCGACATGGGTGAATTTGGCGAAAGCGTTAACGAAAGGCTTCACATAGAAGAATACTGCGACAAAGTACGCTTAGTCTTTAAGAATGAATGTTGGCGCATAGTAGAAATCTCCCAGAATAAAGAGGGTGAATTCTACCAGGACAGCAAGGCCTTCTATGATGACTACAAAAAGCTTTTTGACGCAAGCTCAAAGGACCTTCTGCTTACCGCAAACGAACTGCGGGCAAAATACGGCTGGATTCCAGACAACAGCGAAATTCTCTCCGCCACCCAAAAGATGAGGGAAGAATTCCACGCAGACGAATAAAAGCGACCCAAAAAGCAAAAAATACATTTTGACACATTTACATATTTTGTCATATTGACTATTGAGCAAAAAAAGGCTAAAATCATTGAAACTTCTTGAATTGATAAGCGAGGTAGCAATGGCAGAATATAATTTGGAAAAACAGCATGCAAAAGGCAAGCTTCATGCAATAGAGCGTATCAATGCCCTTTGTGATAAAGATTCTTTCTATGAAATCTACGAAGGAGCACGCCATACCTGCACAAGCTTCGGAATGGAAAAGAAAGACATTCCTTATGACGGTGTAATTACCGGCTTTGGAAAAATCAATGGCAAAAAAGTTGCTATCTACGCTCA
>JAGACC010000049.1 GCA_017614295.1 Treponema sp. | reverse complement strand
TCTATTAACTGCATGATTCCTAAATCAAGCATGGATTTTATTGCCTGAAAGGAAAGCGGAGCGAATGCAATTTTTTGCGCTTCAAATTTTGCGTCTACTGCACGTATATTGTCTTTTTTGTAACTGTTTTCTGTAAGATAAGCCGGATCAGCGTCGGCCATGCTGTTTTTCTGTCCCATGTAAATCAATTTAGCACGTACTCGGCTTATGGTCAATTGGCATGTTTATATGCTGCATACTTACATGCTTCATGTTTACCGGAAAAGCTTTGTACGTGCCTTTTTGCTAATTGATTTTCTGTAGCATGTTTACCATTTCTATTGCGCCAAGAGCACAGTCGTAGCCTTTGTTTCCGGCTTTTGTTCCGGCTCTTTCTACTGCCTGTTCGATTGTGTCGCAGGTAAGGACTCCGAACATTACCGGAATGCCAGACTGCAAGCTAACCTGGGCAATGCCCTTTGAAACTTCCGCGCATACATAATCATAGTGGCTTGTTGAACCGCGGATTACAGCTCCCACGCAAATAATGGCGTCGTACTTTTTGCTTTCCGCAAGCTTTTTTGCCGCAACAGGAATTTCAAATGCTCCTGGAACCCAGCAGAGCGTAATGTTGTCTTCTGCAACATCGTGGCGGACTAAAGCGTCATGTGCTCCACCCACAAGCTTTGTAGTGATGAATTCATTAAAGCGGGATGCAACTATAGCCACGCTGATTTTTTTGCCGTTTTCATTGGCAACGATTTTTCCTTCAATAATATTCATAATTCCTCCTGAATACTTTCCTGCAAATTTTTTAGATATTGTTCAGCAGATGCCCCATTCTCTTCATTTTTGTTTCAAGATAAAATGAATCGAATTTCTGAGCCTGAATCTGAAGCGGAATCCTTTCTGTAATTTCAAGGCCGCAGTTTTTGTCGCCAAGACCGTAAATCTTTTTTGGATTGTTGGTCATAAGCTTTATCTTGCTTACCCCAAGGTCCCTTAGAATCTGAATGCCAACATTGTAGTCGCGTGCGTCTTCCGGTAGTCCAAGAGCAAGGTTTGCGTCCACCGTGTCCATGCCTTTGTCCTGCAAAGCGTAGGCCTTTATCTTGTTAAGGATACCAATGCCACGTCCTTCTTGGGTAAGGTAAACAAGAACGCCCCTTCCTTCTTCCGATATTTTCTTTAGCGCAAGGTCAAGCTGCTGTCCGCAGTCGCATTTTAATGAACCAAAAGTATCGCCTGTTAGACATTCGCTGTGAACCCTGCAAAGAACTGCGTCTCCTGACTGGATGTCTCCCATTACAAGAGCCTCGTGGTGTTCTCCGCTTACCAGGTCCTTGAATCCGTAAAGCTCGAATGTTCCGTACTTGGTTGGCAGGTTTGACTTTGCAACTCTTTCTATTATCTTTTCATGGGATTTCCTGTATGCGATAAGCTGCTGAATGCTTACTATGGTCATGCCCCATTTTTTTGCAAGTTCACAAAGTTCATCAAGTCTTGCCATGCTTCCGTCTTGACTCATTATCTCGCAGCAGAGTCCTGCTTCCGGTAAGCCTGCAAGACGGCAAAGGTCTACGGTTGCTTCTGTGTGTCCAGCCCTTTCAAGAACGCCGTGCTCTTTTGCAATAAGAGGGAACATGTGTCCTGGTCTTCTAAAGTCGGATGGGGTAGTGCTTTCTTCTGCTACCGCCATTGCTGTTGCAGACCTGTCGAATGCGGAAATGCCTGTTGAATTTGAAATGTGGTCTACGGAAATTGTAAATGCTGTACAGTGGTTATCCGTATTGTTTGCGGTCATTGGGTCAAAGTTTAATTTTTGCGCAAGCTTTTTGCTTACCGGCATACAGATTAAACCGCAGGCATTCTTTGCAATAAAGTTTACTGTCTGTGGATTTGCGAATTTGCAGGATACGATTATGTCTCCTTCGTTTTCGCGGTCTTCGTCGTCTGTTACGATTATCATTTTTCCGGCAGCAAGATCTTCCAGAGCCTGTTCAATACTTCCAAAGGGATTGTATTCCATATTCTTCTCCATTTTTTTTGTCTACGAAATGGGCTATGTATTTGCCGACTAAATCGCATTCTATGTTTAAAAGGTTACCAGGTCTTTTGTGTTTTAAATTTGTATTTTCCCATGTGTGGGGAATTACAGCCGCAGTAAAAACGCAGCCGCTTGCGCTGTGACCAACAGATGCAACGGTAAGGCTTATTCCGTCTATGGAAGCAGAACCTTTTTCTATGATGAACTTGGCAATGTTTTTTGCAGCCTGTATTTTTATTATGAATGAATTTGCGTCTTTTCTTGCTCCAAGAAATTTTGCAGTTCCGTCTATGTGTCCGCTTACGATGTGTCCTCCAAAGCGTCCGTCTGCCTTCATTGCTCTTTCTAGATTAACGGGACAGGATGCTGCTTGTGCAAGGGATGTTCTGCTTAGGGTTTCCGGGCTTATGTCTGCAAAGAAGGAACTTGTGTCTTTTTGGCAAACCGTAAGGCATATTCCGTTTACCGCAACGCTTTCACCAAGGGTCAGTTCTTCTGCAAAGGGGCATTCTATCCTTATTCTGTATGACGAAGAGTTTTTTTCTGTGCTGATTATTTTTCCCTGAGCTTCTACCAGTCCTGTGAACATTAGCATTCTCCTGATGAAGATTGTGGCTTTGCAGATAGCACCTTGTATTCAAGCAACAAGTCGTCTTCTATAAATGTGACAGTTGGGCGTGAAAGCTTTACTGTATCGCCAATGTCTTTTGCACCAAGGCCAGATACCGGAGTGTACCTGCTTTGACCGAAAATCTTTGGGCAAAGGTAGCATTGAATCTTTTGGGCGCATGGTGGGAACAAGAAGTTTGCGGCTAGGGTTCCTCCGCTTTCTACAAGTATGCTGTCTATGCCTCTTTGTCCAAGGATAACCAAGAGTTCTTCCAGGTTTATGCGGCCATGTTCGTTTTGGCTTGTCTGTATGATTTGAAGGCCTTTTTCCAAGAGGACTGCTTTCTTTTTTTCTTCTTCCGCGTTTAATTCTTTTACGCAGCAAAGGATGACAGGAATTTCTTTTGCACTTGTAACAAGTTCTGCATCAAGGGGAATCCTTAGGTGTGAGTCTGCAACAATTCTTAGTGGCTGGAAGTGTTTTTTGCCGTCGTTAATGCGGACTGTTAGCTTGGGATTGTCTGCCAGTACGGTGTTAACGCCTACCATTACGGCCATTACGTTTGCCCTTGTCCTGTGAACGTTTTCCCTTGATTTTTGTGAGCTTATCCATTCCTGCATTCCTGAATCAAGGGCAGTCTTTCCATCTGTGGTGCAGGCATATTTTAAAATGACGTAGGGCTTTTTTGTCTGTAAATAATAGAAGAAAATTTCATTGAGGGCGTCGCATTTGTCTTTTAGGACGTTTTCGCGGACTTGAATGCCGGCTTTTTTTAGCTCTTCAATTCCTTTTCCGTTTACAAGTGGATTTGGATCTTTGCTTCCTGTTACAACACGGCTTATTCCGCTTTGAATTATGGCCTGGGTGCAGGGCGGCTGCTTTCCTGTGTGGCAGCAGGGTTCAAGCGTTACGTAGATGGTTGCGCCTGTTACGTCTGCATTTGCTTCTGCCGCATTTTTTAAGGCGTCGCGTTCTGCGTGAAGGTCGCCGTATTTGTGGTGGTAGCCCTTTGCAAGAATCTTGCCTTCTTTTACGATGACGGCTCCAACAAGGGGGTTGGGATGGGCAAAGCCTTCTCCTTTTTGAGCTTCTTTAATGGCCATGTCCATGAAGTATTCATCGCATTCATCTTGGCAGGATGCGTGGGAATCTTCAAAATGGTTTGATATAAAATTATTTTCCATTCGGAATAGTTTTATATCAAATTACTGTCTTTGTCAATACGAAAGGGAAGGGAAATAAGTTTTGGACTCCACTGCCAGCAAAATAATCAGATACAATTGGATAGGTGGCCGTGTGGTAAAGCGGGCTACCAGAGTGTCTTGTCCTGACGCTCCAGTTGCCGTCAAACGCCCTGCGGGCTTTTAGGGCAAAAGCAGGATGCAAAGTCGCGTCATGCCAATACACTCTTCCCGCCCTCTTTACCACACAATCTCTTTGCATAATAATAAATTGGTCTTGTTGGCGGGGGCAAAGAGAAGTGTCTGTTCCATTTCTTTAAGCAGTGAATCGAAAATGTTGAAAGATAAGTGGTTTTGCGGTAGAATGGCGGGCATGGATGAAATTGTTATTTATACGGATGGCGGTTGCCATGGAAATCCTGGACCTGGTGGCTGGGGGTGTGTTGTTATAGACGGAGATAAGGTTAGGAAGCTTAGCGGAGGGGAGAAGCAGACTACCAACAACCGCATGGAGCTTAGTGCGGCTATAGAGGCTTTGCAGGCTGTTGCTCTTGAAGGGCGTAAGATTGTAGTTTATTCTGACAGCCAGTATGTAAAGAACGGGATTACTTCCTGGATTAAAAACTGGAAGAAGAACGGCTGGAGGACTGCGGCAAAAAAGCCTGTGCTGAATCAGGATCTTTGGGTTCAGTTGGATACGCTTTACAATTCTCTTGATGTTGAATGGAAGTGGGTAAAGGGTCATGCCGGTGTGGAATACAACGAAGTGTGCGACCAGCTTTGCCAGATGGAAATTGCAAAATTTGAATCTTAGCGGCTTTTAGCAAAAAGAGCCTAGCCCCGATTGGAAGGGCGGCGTAGCCAAACCGCCGTAAGGCGGGTCGGAGCGTAAGCGTAGCCCTGGAAAGCGGGTAGAAATTGCATCCGTGCAATTTCTACCCACAAGTTTCCTTCGGAAACTTGCCGTATTTTTATTGCCAACATTTGACGCGCCGTCCATGGCGCTATCGGTTTGCGAATGGGTAGAAATTGCATGGGGTTTGACCGGACACGGAGTGCCGGGCACAGTAGAAATTGGCCTCTGCTCCAGATAAAGAAAATTAAAAAAATTATTCTTCCGATTTTATTGTGAAAATTTTTATTCCTTCGTTTTTGAATTTTTCTTTTACGGCGGCAATTACTTCCCGGACTTTTTTGATTTCTGAATCCTGAACATAGCTTACGAGTACAAAATTTGTTTCCGGCCATGTGGGGGTTCCGAGCTTGTAGTCGCTTCCGCCGCGTCCGTAAGCAAGCGGAATGATTGTGTACAAAATGCTTGGAACGTTAAGTTCGAGTGCGTCCGTTATGTCTTCCTGTACGGATTTGTTTGCAATAATTTCTACGCGGTACATTTTAGTCCTCCATGAATTTGTCGCCAATTCTTATTGTTGTGTCGGAAGGCTTTTTTTCTTTCATAATCAGCGAATACAAAACCGGGATAAAGAAAAGCGTGATGAATGTTGAAGAGGTTAGTCCTCCTACTACGGCGACACCGATTGGCTGAACCATGCCTGCACTTCCGCTTGTTGCAAAGCACATTGGAATCATACCGAGAATTGTTGTGAGCGTTGTCATGAGTACCGGGCGAAGTCGGCTTGTTCCTGCGGTAAAGCATGCTTCTTTGATTTTCATTCCGCGGTTCAAGAGGAGGTTTGTGTAGTCAACAAGAATGATTCCGTTGTTTACTACGATTCCTACCAGCATGATAAGTCCGATTGCGCTCATCATGGAGATTGCCTGTCCTGTTATCTTGTAGATGATTATTACTCCGATTGCAAGGAAGGGGATTGTGAACATGTTGATGAGCGGTGCCTTGAAGCTTTCGTATGTTGCGGCCATTACTCCGAATACCAAGAGCATTGCCATTAGGATTATGTACTTGTATACGTTCACCTGTTCCTGTGTGTCTTTCCATGAACCTTCGTAGCTTAGGTTTACGTTTTCCGGGATGATGAAAGAATTTGCGATTGCTTCTTTTATCTGGTCTTCCACTACGTTTGCATTTTTTTCCGTAAGGATGTCTGCTGTTACGTGGACGATTCTTGTGCGGTTTTCGTGGGCAATTGTAACAGGCCCGAATCCCTTGTCTACGCTTGCAAAGTTTGCAACGCTTACCATGCCCTTTGAGCCCTGCACGTAAATTTGCTCAAGGTCTATTACCTTTTGCCTGTCTTCCGGCCGGAGCATTACGTATACGCTGTATTCGTCTCCGTCTTTGCGGAAGGTTGTTGCGTTTACACCTTCTATGGAATAATTTATTTCGTTTGCAACGGTGCGGACATCCACGCCAAAGTTGTAGGCCCTCTGGCGGTCGATAGATATTTCTACTTGGGGCAAACCTTCCGTTGTGTCTATTGTTGTTTCTCCAATGTCTGCTATTTCTCCCATTACTGCGGAGACTTTGTTTGCTACTGCGAGTGCGTCGTCAAGGCTTGCGCTGCGGAGAACTATGTCCAGGTCTGATCCTGTC
>JAGACC010000048.1 GCA_017614295.1 Treponema sp. | reverse complement strand
GACCAGCTAACAAGTGTTCCTGTGAATGCGGAGGCACTGCGACTTGCGCTTTACAAGGCTTTTGCAGAATACAACTCTTCTTCCGGAAAGCCTTACGAACTTACGGTTAGCGTGGGCTATGCATTCATGATTGGCCGTGACGAAGTGGATGCCCAGCAGCTCATAAAAAACAGCGACAGCGACCTTTACCGAGAAAAGCAGCGTATTCACAGCATTCACTTTTCTTGAAGATGGGATATGCAAAGAGTGCAGTGGTATGGCGTTGCAGTTGGGGAAAAATTTTGCAAACTGTGCTATACTTTATACGGAGGTTGAAACATGAGCTATGAAACAGTAATAGAACAGGTAAAAGCGACTCCGGCTGAGTTTCTTGATGAAATCTCGCTCTTCTTAAATTTCTTACAGTATAGGAAGCAACAGAGTCAGTCGAATCAGAAAATGCCCGATGAAACATACAACCGGCTTGTAAACGATATGGAAGAATCTGTAACAAGTAGTGCCCGTGCGACTATCTGGGAGCAAATAAAAGATGATACGTGGTGAACTGTATTGGGTGGATTTTGGCGTTCCAATTGGAAGTGCTGCTGGTTTTCGCCGTCCAGCTGTAGTTTTGCAGTCTGATGAATATAATGCCACGGCTCTTAATACTGTAATTGTTGTACCTTTAACAAGTAATCTTAATCTTGCTGATTATAAGCCGAATGTCTATATAACTGCAGAAGAAAGCGGTCTTTCAAAAGATTCTGTTGCTATAATTCCTCTTGTGACAGCTTTGGACAAAATGTGTTTTATAGAAAGAATTTCTAGTTTGAAGAATTCAGTTGTTGATGAAATATGCAATGCTGTTATGGATATGTTGCATTAGTTAGTCTCTCGGATTTTTACTAACCCCAACCCGTCCAAGCAGGCGTTGCGGGCGGCGATTGAGCCCGCAGAGGGGGTAGGCGGAAATGAGCGAAGCGAATTGAAGCCGAGGGGGAGACTTACCCCTCCTTAGGGAATGTCATAACTTCTTGTTAAATCAATTTTCTTGTGCTATACTTGATGAATGGAACCATCTAAGGTAAAGACTTTTGGCATACTTACAAGCGGGGGGGATGCTCCCGGTCTTAATGCTGCAATCAGGGCTGTTTGCCGGACTGCCCGTACTCAGTATGGGATGAAGGCTATTGGTATTAGAAACGGATACAGGGGACTTATAAAAGGCGATATGGCTCCCCTTGAACAGGATGACTTGGTTGGTCTTTTGACTGTAGGCGGAACAATTCTTGGCACTTCGAGGGAAAAACCTTTTAAGAATCCGGAGAAGGATGAAGAGACAGGTCTTTTGCCGGTAGAAGCAATAAAAAAGAATTACAAGAAATGGAAGCTTGATGCCCTGGTCTGCATTGGCGGTAACGGTACAAATACTACGGCCAGTCTGCTTGCCTCGGAAGGGCTTAACGTGATTGGTCTTCCAAAAACTATAGACAACGATATTGTTCACACGGACATGACTTTTGGATTTCACACTGCGCTTGACGTTGCTACGGATGCAATTGACCGCATTCACACAACTGCCCACAGTCACAGCCGCATCATGGTTATAGAGGTTATGGGTCACAAAGCCGGTTGGCTTGGTCTTTATTCCGGTATTGCAGGTGGCGGAGACGTTATTCTTATTCCGGAAATTCCATACGATATTTCCTGCGTGGCAAAGAAGGTGGAAGAGAGGCGCGATGCAGGAAGGAACTTTTCTATTATAGTAGTTGCGGAAGGTGCAAAGAGCCGCGAAGAGTCGCTTTTGGATAAGAAGGCTTTTAAGAAGGCTAGGGCTGCGATGCCATATTCAATTGCTTACCGGGTTGCACATGAGCTTGAAAACGCTACCGGTTTGGAGAGCCGCGTTACTGTTCTTGGATATTTGCAGAGGGGTGGAACTCCAAGCTCCTACGACAGGGTTCTTGCTACAAGGTTTGGAACTGAAGCAGCTCATTTCTTGGCGGAAGGGGATTTTGGAAAGCTTGTTGCCCTGCAGAACGGACATATTGTTGGCGTTCCCTTGGAAGAAATTGCAGGCCGCGTAAAGAACATTCCTGTTGACCACCCGATGATAAAGACTGCGCGTGAACTTGGAACTTGTTTGGGGGACTAGCGTGGAAAACTTTAACTGTCATTTTTGCAGCGTTTGCGATGGATACGGATGTATTGGCGAGATGCCCGGAATGGGTGGACCTTTTCTTAGCCGCAATTTTATAGCTAACTGTTCCGACTGGAATGATTTTGCAAAGGACTTGGAATCTTCTGCCCAGCGCTTGGAACTTGCCAAGGAGAAGGCTTCTTCCGTAAAGATAAGGCTTGCTCCAATGACCGGAGCCGTGGAAAATGTTGGCTATGCGGAAGAGGAGCCTTTCTACTACGACCTTGTTACTGCCTGCCACAAGGCTGGTGTTTTGCTTGGAATTGGAGACGGTGTTCCTGACTGTAAACTTTTGTACGGTATTGCTGCGGTTAAAAAGGTGGGTTCAAAGGCTGCTGTTTTTATAAAGCCTTATCCCGACGAAAAGATTTTTGAGCGTATTGAATGGGCTAGTCCTGTTGCTGAATACTGCGGAATAGACATTGACTCTTCCAATATTGCAACCATGCGAAACCTTGTTCACTTGGAGAGAAAGACTCCTTCGCAGCTTCTTGCGGTAAAGAAGGAGCTGAATTCCAAGGGCATTCCTTTTGTAATAAAGGGTATTTTTCTTGAAGAGGACGTGGAGATGGTAAAAGAGGTTAAGCCGGATGCGGTCTTTGTCTCTAACCATGGAGGCAGGGTGGAAACTCGAGAGGGCAGTACGGCTTCTTTCCTAAAGGAATATGCGTCCGTGCTAAAGTCCAACAGTTCTGAGCTTTGGGTTGACGGAGGAATACGCAATTACAGCCATCTTCTTGCCGCCGCAGATCTTGGAGCCACCAGTGTTCTTGTTGGAAGACCATTTGCAAGTGCCTTGTGCCGCGCAGGGGAGAAGGGTGTGGCAGAACTTTTTGCAACTCTTAAGGGGCTTTAAGCATCTGGGGTCTCTAAGCAAAAAATAAATCTTTTTTTGAACAACATGGAAATCAGTTTTGTGTGCAGCGGAAGGCACACAACGGTAGCAAGTGCGTAGCGTTGTGGGCTGAAAACCCGCATTGGAGCGGAACGTACCCGGCAGCGTAGCTTCAAGCCGCAAAGCGAGTTTAATTTCCTATTCCGCGACACCGCGGGTTTTCAGACGGATTTGCCTGGGAGCGGAACACAAAACTGATTTCCATATTTATGCAAGGGCATTTCTTTGACTTTTGCAAATTAAATTATTATATTTTATATGGAGACGAGATAATTGCAAAGATGCGGAGGTGCCTATGGCCAGTATCCAGGTGAATGAAGGAACTTTTGAAAGCGAAGTGTTAAAGAGTGAACTTCCTGTTCTTGTAGACTTTTGGGCTCCATGGTGCGGTCCCTGCCAGATGATGGGTCCGGTTGTGGAAGAACTTAGCGGAGAAGCTGAGGGCAAAGTAAAGGTCTGCAAAGTTAACGTAGATGAAAACCCCAATCTTGCTCAGCAGTACGGTGTTATGAGCATCCCGAATTTTGTTGCATTCAAGAAGGGTCAGGTTGTAGCCCAGGCTGTTGGTGCCGTTGCAAAGAGCAGGCTTCTTGAGCTTGTTAACGCATAGGTTTGGTGTTCAAGATGCGAGAACTGTGCCTTCGTTGCTTTAGACCAAAATCATCATGCTATTGCCGCTACGCAAGCGATGTGGACAGCGGCATTAAGTTCGTCTTTCTTATGCACCCCAAAGAGGCCAAAAGGCAGCGTACAGGTACAGGCCGTCTTGCATCCATCTGTCTTCCCGGAAGCGAAATAATCATGGGCATAGACTTTACCCAGAACGAGCGCCTTAATTCCCTGCTGAATGACGAGCGCTACTTTCCCATGCTTATGTATCCCGGAGAAGATGCGTGGAACTGCGGCCACCAAGGTTTTAAAGAGACCGTAGCAAACAGGCAGCCTCTTGTAATCATAATAGATTCAACCTGGTTCTGCTCCAAAAAGATGATACGCCTTAGCAAGAATCTGCATAACCTTCCAAAGCTTTCCTTTAAGGGCAGCTACAAAAGTATCTTTACCTTTAAGAAGGAACCCTACGACTATTGCGTAAGCACAATCGAGTCTTGCTACTACATAATAAAGGAACTCCAGTCATGCTCCCTTGCCAAAAGCGAATGTTCCCCAGAACCGCTAATGTATATCTTCCGAAAAATGATAGAGTTCCAGCTTGCAAAAGAAAATGAGCGCATAGAAAGCGGACTCCCCGGAAGCCACGCTTACGACTGGAAGTACACCCGCAAAAAAGAAATCCCCAATCTGCAAACAAACGAATCTCGGGACTCTGCTGAATCTTAGCGGTGTTTTGCGGAAGAGGTGTATGTTCTGCAAAGAGGTATTTCTTTTCAAAGCCATACTCCTCCGCAAAGCCGCACCCCCAACTATATCCCATTCGCATACCCCGGACTCGGAGAAGCCACAACCCAACAGCCCTTATCGTTTTTAAGAAGAGCATCCCTATCCTGCCTTACCGCTTCCAAAAGAGATTTGGTATTCTTTCTGCATATAGACTTTGTAGTTGCACTCTTACTCCAGTTGCCGCAAAAAGCACTTTCCTCCGTAGCAATGCCTGTACCGTCGCTTTGCTGCCAAACACCGCTTTCCGCTATAGCCCCAAGCCATTCCTTTGTCCCGGTCTTCCATTCAGTGCGCTTACCGGAGCTGCTTTCCTGAACAAACAAAACCGCATCCAGAATACTTGAATCCGCTGAATTCTGCACAAGAACAGCATCGCTTGTCTTAGTCACGCTACTTTCGTTGTCCGCCCACAAATCCATCGCCAAGTTTGAACTGTCAGGGCTTTTGCTAATACAAAGGTTGTTCTCTTCATCATCATTCATTCCGCTGTAGCTTTCATTTTTGCAAAGGTGAACCGTAACGTATTCCCCAGCCTTAACTTCAAGCGGCGGAAACTTGTAAATACCCGCATCCCCATTCTTTGAAGTGTAGCTCCCCGTACAGACAAGCTCAAGACCGCTAAGGTTTCCGTCCGTAAGAACAAGAAGCTCCGCATATTCTGCCCTCCAGTTGTTCTTTGCAGTCTTTGAATTTGCAATGTGAATCTCAGAAATTGCAATCCGAGGAACCCTTCCGTTGTAGCCGGAAAATGGAACCGTAATTGTAAGCGTGTTGCCGCAAGCGTCCTGAACTATTCCGCTAAAAGTGTATTCCGCACCTGTCTGCATGGGGACTGGACTTGTAAAGGCAAGGCTTTTCCCTTCATCCTGCGGGCATGCCTCAAGAGCCGTCTGTTCACCGGTCTCTGTCCGCCAAAAAAATGCCTCCTTGCAAGAAACGCTCTTGTTGAACCTTACAAGAAAAGACTCCTCTCCCGTAACAAAAAAATCCTCAGCCCTTGGACAAGAAAAATCCCCCTCAAGCATCTGAAGCCCTTCCACCGAAGACTTGCACCCAAGTGGAATAAGAGCCGCCAAAACCGCCAGCGTAATAAAAGCCGCAGGTAAAACCGTCTTTAAAAAAAGCGTTTTAAATAGAAATGTTTTTAATTCAAAAGACTTCATGTAAACTCCTTCTTTTTGCCTTCATATTTATATTCATCAAAAAAAATTCAAAATCCGACACATTTGCGCAAATTTTTTGAAGTTTTTCGAGATTCCCTATAAGTTGAAAAAAAATTACCGCACCCGCCTACGCCGCCGTGGAGGGGCCCGTCGCAGACGGGTTGCAACGCAATGGAGCGGGAAGGGACCCGCGGAACCCCGGAAGGGCGGTGACGCAAAGGCATGTTCGGTCGGATTAGACAAGGAGCAGAATGGTAGAGCCGGAAAATTTTTCGTCCAGAGCAATAGAAGAAACAAAAACCTTGATTTTAAGTTCAAAAATGAGTACTTTATAGAAGAAAATAATTTGCTAGACCAAAAGAGGTAGATAAAATGGCTAAAAAAACTACACCCATGGCTTTGCTGTGCGGTTATCTTGGCGCGGGAAAGACCACGCTTTTGAATCAGATCCTTACCAACCAGAAGGGTTATAAGGTTGCGGTCATAGTAAACGACATTGGCGAAGTTAATGTTGACGCAAAGCTTATCGCTGACGGTGCAAAGGTTACGGACACTTCCAGCATTGTTCCTCTTACAAACGGCTGTATCTGCTGCACCCTTAAGACAGACCTTGTTAGCAATATAGAAAACCTCATCAAGAGCGGAAAGTACGACTACATTCTTATTGAGGCAAGCGGTGTCTGCGAACCAATGCCTATAGCCCAGTCCTTGATGCAGGTTTCAAACGGAACTTTGGACAACGTAATCGGCGTTGTAGATGCAAAGCGCCTTGTGGACGAATTTGCAGGCGGCGACAATCTTCTTAAAAAAGACATGGATGAAGAAAACATAGAGTCCCTCCTTGTCCAGCAGATTGAATTCTGTTCAACACTTGTAATCAACAAAAAGGATTTGGTTACAGAAGAAGAATTCAAAAAGGTCCGCGCTGTAATTAACGCCATTCACCCTGGTGTAAAGGTTATAGAAACAGACCACGGCAAGACGGACATTGCAGACATGCTCGCAACCGGAAGCTTTGACTTTGAAACAGTCTACGCAAGTGCAGGCTGGTGCCAGAAGCTGGAGGAAGAAGAAGACGAAGACGACGATGATGACCATGACGAGCACGATCACGACCATGACGAACACGAACACGAGCATGGACACCATCACGACGACGATGATGATGACGAACACGAGCATGGACACCACCACGATGACGACGACGATGATGAACACGAACATGGACACCACCACCACCATCACCACGAGCACAAGCACGACGGAGACTCTGGCGCAGACGAAGATGAATACGGAATAGGAACATTCGTCTACTACAGAAGAAAGCCCTTCAACCGCCAGAAGCTGGACAGCTTTGCAGACAAATGGCCCCGCAACATCATCCGCTGCAAGGGACTCATGTGGTTTGACGACGAACCGGACATGGCATGGGTATTCGAAACAAGCGGAAGGCAAATTCAGGCTGGCTATTCAGGACAGTGGATTGCGGCTTGTCCTCCTGCAGACCAGAAAAAAATCCTTGCAGAAAATCCCCGCATCAAAGACGAATGGGACGAAAAGGTTGGCGACCGCATGATTAAGCTTTGCGTAATCGGCCAGAACTTGGACAAAAAGGCAATCTCCGAAGCTTTGGACGGCTGCCTCGCATAAAAAATATTACCTTACCATGGACTTTACGCATTTAGCATAGATTGCACTCTCTTCGCGTAAAGTCTATGGCGGCTCTTTTGCTAAGGCGTTACACAAGACGTTATGCTAAGGCATTAAACAGAAAAACAAAAATCAAGAAGGTAAAAAATGGAATACAAAATCAAGGTAAAAGTAAGCGAAGAAGACTATAAGAAATTCAATTATGACACTTATTTCCATAAGCCTGCAACAATAGTTCTTCTTATATTAGTTATTTTGATACTAGCCCATCTGTCGCTTATTTCTTTCATATCTTTTAGGAGAACAGAAAGAATATCTGAGTTTTTTCCCGCAATAACACTTATATTTCTCTACATCTTCGTGTTTTTTATCCACTGGCCTAGAAGACTTTCCAAACTCTACAAATCCGACAGGGCTCTGCAGGAAGAACAGGAGTTAACCCTTACGGAAAGCGGTATTACTGAAGTTTCTGCAAGAGGTTCATTTTCTTACACCTGTGAAGACTTCAAAAAAGTATTCTTTGGAAAAAGCGTAATCTCTGTTTATGTAGCCATCAACAAGGCTTTGCTAATCCCCCGCCACTGCTTTTCCTCAAAAGAAGAAGAGGCTCAAATAGAAAGCTTCATAAAAGAACATTACGCCAAGGCAAAAAAATAAGCTTTTAGCTT
>JAGACC010000389.1 GCA_017614295.1 Treponema sp. | reverse complement strand
GCTAAAAAAATGTCTTACTCAATCATAAGTGTGCTCGCACTGGTACTTAACATCATAATAAACCATGAGGGGCTTAGACATTTTAAAATCTCTTCAAAGGAGCAGGAGTCCGAACAGCTTACGGCCATCCGCTACAGCCATTTTCTTACGGTGGCAACCTGCTACTTTATTGCGGACATAGCATGGGGGCTTTTGTACGATTACCGTGCCATGCAAAGTGTCCGTACCTTCCTGTTTTTGGATTGCACCTTGTATTTTGCATTCATGTTCCTGACCATAGTTACGTGGATGCGCTATATCGTTGCCTATCTTAACAAAAAAGGCCGCCTTAGCAAAATCCTGCTGCGTTCAATATGGATACTACTCTTGCTTGGACTTATATATCTTATTGCAAACTGCTTTCACCCCTTGATTTTTTCTTTCAACGCAGAACATGAATACGCGCCCAAACCTGGAAGGCATATAGTCTTTATCCTGAACGGAATCCTATATATGCTGACTATGGTATATGTGTTTTACTCAGCCTGCAGAACCAACACAAGAAACAAAGCGCGGTATATAGCGGTTGGCTCAACCTGCTTGGCCATGAACCTTTTTATGGTGCTGCAAATATTGGACCCAAGCTACCCATTCTATGCAATGGGACTTTTAATCGGCATCTGCGCAATTCACTCCTTTGTAGAAGCCGGAGAGATGAAGGAAAAAGAAATCTATGACCACATTGCAACAAGTCTGGCAGAAGATTACGAGGCAATGTATTACATAGACATAGAGACTGGGGAATACCTTGAATTCTCAACGACCCAGGAATATGATTCCATGAACGTTCCTATAAAGAGCCGGGATTTTTACGCCGAAGTCCAGACGAATATTGAAAACTACGCTCATCCCGATGACAGGGAATTTGCCAAGAGTCTCCACCTCAAGGAAACAATGCTAAAGAATCTGGAGGGCAAAAAGTCATATTCCTATAAATACAGGGTAATGGTTGGAGGACAGCCAAAGCATTTTCAGTTCACCGTGATGAAGGCAAATGACAACAGGAATTTTATCCTCTACGTAAAGGACATAGAGAACGCAATTACCGCAGAGACTATGCGCTTTGAAAACCAGAAGAATCATGTAACATTCAGTCAGGTTGCAGAAATTCTTGCAATCAACTACGACGTAATATACTATGTTAATGCAAAAGACTCCAGCTATATCATATACGAATGCAGAAACATCTACGGTAATCCGGACATGCAGAAATCCGGTGATGACTTTTTTACAGACGCAAAAAATAACATTTCAAAGATTGTTTATAACAGCGACCGCGAACTTGTACTTGCATTCATCGACAAGGACCATATAATCAGCACCCTTAACAATCATAAGAGCTGCAGCATTGACTACCGCATAATGGCATTCAAAAAAACGCATTATGCAAGGATAACCGTGCGGAAGTCTGCCGACGGAAGCCATTACATCATGGGCGTTGAAAACATAGATGATGAAGTCAAAAAAGAAAAGCGCCACCTTAAAGAGCTCAACACAGAAAAGGAACTTGCAAGACGCGACGAACTTACAGGAATAAAAAATAAAACCGCATATAATGAACTGGAAAAATCCGTTCAGACAAACATGGACAACGGAATGGACTACCTGCCATTTGGACTTGTAGTTTGCGATGCCAATAACCTTAAGAGAATAAACGATACGGAAGGTCATGTTGCAGGTGATGAATACATAAAAAAATCAGCAATGCTTCTTTGCGACACCTTTGTCCACAGCCCGGTATTCAGGTTTGGCGGTGATGAATTTGTTGTCTTCCTAAGGGGTAACGATTATTTAAACAAAGAAAAGCTTATGGAAAGTTTGCATGCCCAAGTTATGGAAAATCTAAAAAAGGGAAGCGGTCCAATCTTAGCGTCAGGAATGGCTGAATACACTCCCAAAAAAGACACCCTCTTTTCGGAAGTATTTGACCGCGCAGACAAAGAAATGTACAAAAACAAGAGAAAGCTTAAGAAGGAAGAAAGCAACCTTTAAACTCCTACTTTACAGTCCATTCTGTCCAGTCAATGTGATTGTATTTCATAACTTCATCGGCGCGCTTCATTCCAAGTTTTTGGTAGAAGGGAACTGCATTATCATTTGCAATAAGGTAAAGGGCAATGTCTTTTTCGCCGCCTGCAAGTTCGTGAGCCATCTTCATCATTTTGCTTGCAATCCCCTTACGCTCGTAATTGCGGTCTACGCCAAGGTCCGTAACGTAAAGCCAGTAGCAAAAATCCGTAAGCCCAAAAAGTATGCCTACGACAAGCCCTTCACTATTGCGCGCAACCAAACTTATGGAAACATTTTTTACAAGCTTAGGAATACGCTCTGCAAAGCGCTCCTTGGGATACTGGGAACCAAGGTCTGTCCGCTTTAAAAAATCAATGTATTCTTCTGCGCTCAGCCTTTCTTCCTTTATTGTTATGCCTTCCATTTTACACTCACATTGATTCATTTTATCACAGCTCTTTTATTAATTGAAATTTTTTATTCCCAAGCGGAATATCTTCCAGTTGTCCAATTACTTTGTAGCCGTACTTTTTGTAGAAGTCCGGAGCCTGCCAAGACATTGTATCTACATGCACCGAATGGCAGCCGCGCTTTTTTGCTTCTGATTCTGCCGCTTGCAAAAGTTTTGAACCAAGTCCCTGTTTGCGGTAGTTTTCATCAACCCAAAGAATGTCTATGTGCATCCAGCCCCAATATGTTCCTCCAAGGATTCCTGCAATAACATTTTTGTCTTTATCATATTCAACTATATTCAAAAGGACGTGATTGTCCGGCCCAACATTTTTGTCGTTAAATTTCCGCAATGCTTCATTTACAAAATTTATTTCTTCTTCACTTGGATTAAAATTCATTCAACTTACCTTCCTGAACATTGAGGAGAGTTCAATACCCTGCTGCTCGTCAATGAAAAAATCATAGCACAAGTTTTTTAATATTGCTACACTGCCTTATAAAATGTGTGCTATAATTTCTTAGATGGAAGTTACGAGTCTTGCAGAAAAAATTTATGCCGCTGTCCGCCTTATTCCACGCGGGAAGGTTGCCTCTTATTCGCAGATTGCAGCCCTTGCCGGTAACAGGAATTTGCGCCGCTACGTTGGTAATGCCCTGCACAAAAATCCAAGCAATTCTTTTACGCCATGCCACAGGGTTGTAAACGCAAAGGGGTATTGTTCCGGAAGCTTTGCATTCGGGGGAAGCTCTGCCCAGCAGGAAAAATTGGAAGCGGAGGGACTTGTGTTTAAAGACGGTCACGTTGACATGAAAAAGTATGCCATTAGCCAGGATGATTTTGAACTTATGCGATTGCAACTTGAAGATGAGCTGACAAAAGTCCGCAAGCCAGGAAATGCAGCTAAAATAGATTGACCCTATAATGCAATTAAACAAGAGGCAAGGAGAAGACGAGATGGAATGGATTTCTGCGCTGCAGAGGGCAATTGACTACATGGAAGCTCACCTGATGGAAGAGATTAACTATGAAGACGTTGCAAAGAGTGTGTACAGCTCAAGCTACGAGTTTCACAGGGCATTCAGCTTTCTTACGGGGATGACCGCAAATGCATACATCCGTAACCGCAGGCTGTCTTTGGCTGCAAGGGAAATTGTAGAGACTGACACAAGGATTACGGACATTGCATTCAAGTACGGATACGAAACTCCGGAAAGTTTTACAAAGGCATTTACGCGCTTCCATGGAGTTGCACCCAAACTTGCACGCGAAGAATCCTCCAGGCTTGTTCTTTTTAACCCGCTTGTTATCAAACTAACCGTTGAAGGGGGAAAGTCTATGGACTACAGAATCGTACAGGCAGAAGCAAAAAAGTTTCTTGCACTGGTAAAAAGCTTTAAGAACGAGATTATCAATGATGATGACAATCACGAGGTTGCAGACTTCTGGGGAGAAGTACAGGAAAAGAAGATGCTTGCCCCGGCATGGATGCTTAGGAAAGACGGCATGAGGGACTTGTATGGCCTTTGCACTCCAACAAAAGCAGGATCGGAAACCTTTGACTACGGAATAGGAATTCCAATAGACAAGGACACCGAAGCCTTTGACCTTGAGCAGATGAAGAAGGAGGGATTTTCGCTCTGGGATGTAAAGCCTGCAACTTATGTTGTCTTTGACTGCATGGGTAACGACGGAGACTGCATAAGCGAAACCTGGGCAAAGTTCTACAAGGAATTCCTTCCGCAAATGGGCTACGAGGCAGCAGACGAAACGGACTACGAGCTTTACTATGACGCTAAAGGCAAGAAAAGCCGCCCCGGCTTGTTCTGCGAGCTTTGGATTCCAGTAAGGAAGAAGTAGGCTAAAAGACAAGGCTTGGCAAAGGGACTGTTCAAGTAGAAATGGGCAGTCCCACCAACCGGACCAACCTACGCCGCCACGGTAAAAAAATTGCCTCCATGCAATTTTTTTACCTGCAAGTTTTCTTTCGAAAACTTGTAAAGCCCAGTCTGCTACCAGCTGACGCGCCCTCCATGGCGCTCCTTGTTAGCGAAGGGCGGAACGGCGGTGACGCAAAGGGGCTTTCAGTCGAGTTAGCCAAAAATTGAATGGTAGAAGGTAAAAAAGCACCGTCCAGAAAGAGGAAAAACGGCAGTTAAGGTAGAAAAAGTAAGTCTTTGGTAGAAGCCCCAAACGGTTGAAAATAAATGAAGTTTAGTATATAATTCTTGCCAAAGGATTGCAAAATTGCGTGGACTTGGGCTTTTGCACAGGTTTAGGCAAATGGCGAAAACGGCTATGTTACGTTGTAAAGCAACCGTTGCGCCAAACATTCCTTACAGCAAGGAGTTTT
>JAGACC010000388.1 GCA_017614295.1 Treponema sp. | reverse complement strand
CTTCAGAATACAAACTCCGTAAAGCCCGAGAAGAAGGCCGTCTTGCAAAAAGTCAGGAGCTTAGCGGAACCCTTGTCTTTTTCTTTACCGTCATTGTGCTTATACTGCTTGCACCATGGATTGAACGGAAATGCGAGGAAGTCCTTACGTATTTCTTTAGGAATGTTACTGCGGCTAAGGTGGACGACAAGAAGTTCGGCTATTTTTGCCTAAAGTACTTCCTTATGATGATACTGCCTATTGCGCTGGTTGGCCTAATTGCGGGTGTTACCTCCAATTTGATTCAGAACAAGGGCTTTTTGTTCACTACAAAGACAATTATGCCAAAGTTTGACAAAATAGTTCCTCACTTTGGACAGTACCTTAAGCGCAGTTTCTTCTCTGTAGAGGGCGTATTCAATATTTTTAAGTCGATTTTTAAGGTTGCGGTAATAGCAATAATAGCTTTTTTTGTTATCCGCTTTAATTTGCCTTCTATTTTTGACTATCTTAGGACCGGCGGACCCAGGCTTGCTATGAAGAGTTTTGCCGGAATGGCTGCTGTTCTGCTTATCATTTGCGCGGTTTTGCTGCTTTTTGTTGGCGTGCTTGACTATATCGTGCAGAGAAGGCAGTTCCGCGAAAGCATGAAGATGACAAAGCAGGAAGTTAAGGAAGAATACAAGGAAATGGAAGGCGACCCGGAGGTTAAGAGCCATTTGGAGCAGGTTCAGCGGGCTATGCTAAGGCAGAACATACAGAAGGCTGTAAAAGAGGCGGACGTTGTTATTACAAACCCGACCCATTATGCGGTTGCCCTTGAGTGGAAGCGCGATACGGCTGAACTTCCGGAGGTTACGGCAAAGGGAGAAGACCTTACCGCTCAAAATATGAAGAAGATAGCGCGGGATAACGGGGTTCCTGTGGTGGAAAACAGGCCTCTTGCCCGCGGACTATATACAGACACCCAGGTTGGTGATATAATACCTGCAAATTATTTGAAGGCAATAGCCACTGTTTATGTACAGATTGGCTATCTTGACAAAAAATATGCAAAAGTTTGATTTTTTTGATTGAAAAATTATATAAAACACTTTATACTATAAAAAAAGTGGGTGGGGACTCATGGCAGAAAATAAAAGTGGGAACAGCAAGCAGAGTATAATTTCAGCAATTCAGGGAAATTCCGTAGCGGTGGCTGCGGTTTTAATAGTCCTTATGCTTTTTATACCGCTGCCAAAGATGATAATTGATGTGGCAATGGTTGTAAACTTGGCCCTTGCCTTGGTAATCCTTTTGACGGTAATCTACACCAGACGCGCTGCGGACTTTTCTTCTTTCCCGCGTGTAATCCTTCTGGTGACTCTGTTTGGGCTTGCCATAAACATTTCTTCAACAAGACTTATCCTTCTTCCGGGGGCAAATATTCCAGCCTCCCTTCTTATGAATACCCAGAGCGAAATGGTAAAGGCTTTTGCCAATATCGTTGCTGGAGACAACATTGTCGTAGGATTCATCATTTTTATCATACTTATAGTCGTTCAGGTAATCGTAGTAACAAAGGGTGCAGGCCGTATTTCTGAAGTTAGCGCACGCTTTACCTTGGACAGTATGAACTCCAAAATGTTCGACATCCAGAACGACCTTAACAGCGGTGCCATTACCGAGGAAGAGGCAGAAAAGCGCAAGGAAGAAATAAGGCGTGAGGTGGACTTCTATTCAACCATGGACGGTTCATCCAAATTCGTAAGCGGAAACGTAAAGGCCGGCATATTCATTACAGTGGTAAACCTTATAGGCGGTATGATTACCGGTATGGTATTCCACGGCATGGCTGCAGGCGAGGCTATGGACACCTATGCTAAGCTTACCATAGGCGACGGTTTGCTTTCCCAGCTTCCGGCACTGCTTGTTTCCTTCTCTACAGGTATTCTTGTTACGGGAAGCCGTGCAGACGAGTTCATCGGTGATGAGCTTAAGCGCAACTTCTCCGTTAGCGGAACCATATACGTTATCGTTGGTATTGCTCTTGCTGCTATGGGGCTTGCCTTCCACAATGCATCTGCATTCGTTCTTGTGCCAATCGGAGCAATATTTGTCTACCTTGGAATCCGTATGCAGAGAATGCAAAAGACGGAAGCAGAGCGTGCGGCAGAAGCGGCAAGAAACGCAAAGTCCAACAAGCAGACTGGCGGTAGCCCCGATGAAGTTTCTCCTGTCGTTACACTTGATCCGCTTTCACTCGACCTTGGCTATGCCCTTGTTCCTCTTGTTGACCGTGAAAAGGGTGCAGAACTCCTTGAGCGCGTAACAAGAATCCGCCGTGAGGAAGCACTTGACCTTGGACTTGTTGTTCCGCCGATAAGAATCCGTGACAGTATGTCCATTGACCCCGACGAATATTCATTTAAGATTCGCGGTATAGAAGTTGGCAAAAGTAAGCTCAAGCTTGGCTATTATATGTGCCTTAACACAGGAAATGTTGACCCCAAGCGTGCAATTGTCGGTGAAAAGACAAAAGACCCGGCATTCGGCATGGAGGCAATCTGGGTTTCTGAACCAAAGCGCCTGGAAGCAGAAAAAGCCGGTTACGCTGTAATTGATCCTCCTACAATCATTGCAACACACCTTACGGAAATCATAAGACGCCACGCATCGGACATCTTGAGCCGCCAGGAAGTAAGTTCTATTATAAACAAGGTAAAAGAAACGAACCCTGTTGTTGTTGACGAAATCCTTAGCGGAGAACACAAGCTTACATACGGTGAAATCGAGAGCGTCCTCAAGAACCTCTTGAATGAGCAGGTAAGCATCCGCAATATGGTAGTTATCCTGGAAACACTTGCCAACTTTGCTCCTATTACAAAAGACCCGTGGATTCTTACGGAAAAGGTTAGGGAAGCCTTGGGTGCCCAGATTTGTCTCCAGTATGCGGATGACGACAGGGTGCTCCACGTTATGCGCCTTTCCCAGACACTTGCCCAGAACATCCTTGACCATCAGGTTATGCAGCCAGGACAGAAGCCCTTCGTTGCATTTGACCCAGTTGACGGCCGCAAGTATATAGAAACAATGAGCGCATCTTTTGCTGCCGTAAGCGAAAGAAATTATCTGCCTATCGTTCTTTGCCCGGATCAGGTCCGACTTCTTGTTCATTCTTCAACTGAACGGGAAATTCCGGGACTCGTTTGCATTTCTGTAAGCGAAGTTATGGCTGCAGGTTCAGGTATAAAAGTAGAAACCATTGGAGACATCGATGTACAAAACTGAAAAACTTGGAAGCACACAGATGGAGATAGAAGGACCTTCTCTTGAATGGATAAAGAACAGGCTGCAGAGAGAATATGGTGATATGTACCAGATTCTTAACTACAAGACTACGCTCAAGGGTGGACTGTTCGGCTTTTTTCAGAAGGAAATCGTAAACGCCAACTATGTTGTCGAAGATTCATTCAACAGGTACAATTCAGTTCCGGATCCCCTAAAGAAAATGCCATATTCGGGCGGGGCAGACTATTCTCCTTACCAGAGGCCACAGGCTTATCCGCAGAAGACAGACTACATGCCTTATATGACAAGGGAAGCTCCTGTAAAGACAGGCATGGCAGATCCAAACCAGAACAGCTTTACCGCCAAACGCGATGAATTCCTAAAGCAGACTTTGGGTAACGGCAATGTAACCAGTATGCTTCAGGTTGCTCAGCTTACAAAGCAGATAGAAAAGCTTGGTGAAAAGATTGATTCAGTCTCCCAGGCTCAGGCAGCGTCTCAGGGCGATGAAAATGCCACTATACAGAAGATAAATGACCTTCTTGTTCAGAATGAATTCACACAGAACTACATCCGCAAAATGGATGAAAAAATCCGCAGGGAATTCAATCTGGAGGACTTGGAGGATTTTGACCGCGTACAGGACAGCGTAATAGACTGGATTGGAGAGACAATCTCTATTGCTCCAAAATTCAATTCAAAGGGTAAGTTTGCCCATGTTATAGTTGTTGTTGGTCCCACCGGTGTTGGAAAGACAACTACAATTGCCCGTATGGCCGCAAAGCTCCGCAAGGTTGCCCAGTCAAAGAAGCTTGCTGCACCTTCAATCAAGATGATAACCATGGACACATGGCGTGTTGGTGCCTTTGAGCAGCTTAAGCACTATGGCGACGCTATAGAGATAGACGTTGACAAAGCGGAAAGTGCGGATGACCTTAAGTCTCTTTTTGATTCGTACAAGAACAGCATGGATTTTGTTCTTATTGATACAAGCGGATACAGTCCCAACGACTACGAGAATATAGCAAAGATGCGCTCTATGCTCGATGTTAAGGGTATGCAGCCGGACATTTATCTTGCCGTTGCAGCCAGCACTAAGGCAAGTGACCTTGAAAAAATCATCAGGAACTACGAGTCTTTTGACTTCCGCAGCGTGATTGTAACAAAATGTGATGAAACTTCCGCATACGGAAACGTCATCAGTATCCTTAGCGAAAAGAACAAGCAGGTTTCTATGATAACTGACGGACAGCAGGTATTGCATTCGTTAAAGCGTGCAAGCCCGGTGCTTTTCCTAAGGCAGCTTATAGGGTTCCAGGTGAACAAGGACAAGGTCGTAAAGAAATTCGGCTCTGAGAATGAAGAAGAATAAAGTCTTGCCGTATCTTATGCGTCAAGAAGTCTATTTTAAGTAATGTGTGGGTGTTGATTATGGGAATGGAAGAACAGGCAAACGAGCTACGTGCCATGATGGGGAACGGCGATCCCCATAAGACAAGGATTATTGCGATAACTAGCGGCAAGGGTGGAGTTGGTAAGACAAATGTTGCCGTTAACATGGCTATTGCCTATGCAGAAATTGGCAAGCGCGTAATCCTGATCGACGGTGATATGGGTATGGCTAATGTTAATGTTTTGCTTAACATAGTGCCTCGCTACAACTTGCTTCAGGTTATCAACCGCCAGAAAAAGATGAGCGAAATAATTTTGGACACGGAATTCGGCATAAAATTCATTGCTGGTGCAAACGGATTCTCCAAGATAGCCAACCTGTCCAAGGAAGAGCTGGATTATTTTACAAAGGAATTCCTGTCTCTTTCCAACGCCGACATAATAATCATAGACACTGGTGCAGGTATTGCAAACAACGTTCTTCAGTTTGTTGCAGCCGCAGATGAAGTTTATGTAGTTACCACGCCGGAGCCAACTGCCATAACGGATGCTTATGGTATCATAAAGATAATTTCCACTGAGCTTGTGGACAGGGAGAGCAACATAAAGCTTCTCGTAAACCGCGTTCATTCTGCGGACGAGGGAAAGCGCATCTCCGAGCGTATCATTACTATTGTTGGTCAGTTCCTTAACTATAAGGTTGACTATATAGGTTTTGTTTATGAGGATTCTGTGGTTCAGACTGCAGTTATCCGCCAAAAGCCTTTTATCGTGGTTAATCCAACTTCAAGGCCTTCCGTCTGCATTAAGCACATAGTCGGAAGGATAGAGAAGACGGAGAACAATGCTTCCGTTGGCGTTCAGAATTTCCTTAAGAAATTTGTTGTAGGCGGAAAGAAAAAAAGGTAAATAGCGTTTAAATTATTCTGAATTTGCAAGTTAAACTTGACCGGAATGAAATTTTGACGTAATCTTATATATATATGCGGAGGAATGGTTTATGCTCACTCCAAAAAAGATAGCAATTCCGGCGGCAGCAGGTTTTGTTATTTCTTTTGTAATTAGTTTGATTTTTGCACACAGCCTTTTTTGGTCTCTCATAAGGGGACTTATATTCGGTGTAGTTTTTGCTCTTTTGTTCCTTCTTGTTGACTTTTTGTTCAACACATTTTTGGAGCAGTCGGCAGACGTGGAAGTTTCTTCCGCAAAAAAGCCTTCTACTTTGGGCAACAAGGTAGACATTACAATTTCTGATGAAGACCTTACGGATGACGGTGAGAATTTGCGCTTCTCCGTTGGCAACAATAAAAAGATTCTGGATGCACAGACCTTAAAGGAATCCGATGCAAAGGTTCATGCCGATCTTGATGATGCCGGTGCTGCTATGCAGAATGCTCCGGATTCCCATGAGGAAAGCTTCATTCAGAGCGCAAAGGAAACTGCTGCTACAGCTGCAACCGTTGCCGCTGCTAAACAGGATGAAAACAATTCTTCCTTTGTTGCTTCGTCTGTGGCAGATGTTACGGCGTCTTCTTCCGGCAAGTCCGGTGATGATTCCGTAGAAGGCATAGACAGTTTGCCGGATCTTTCCGGTTTTGATGCCCTTACAGGTGATATTGACGAAAGTCCCGACGTAATAGAAGATACGGAATTTGCCAGCAGTGGAGTTTCTTCTCCTGCAAGCCGTGGCAGCACCTTCTCCGACGGTTCAAAGGCTGCGGACCACGATGCGGAAACAATGGCAAAAGCTATTTCTACAATTTTAAAAAGGGATGAATAAATAATATAAAGGTGAGGATGATGGGTAATTCGCTTACGGATGAAGAAAAGACAGAAGATGAACTTTGGCACGAATTCAAGAAGACCAGGTCTTCACAAATCCGTGACAAATTTATCCGCCAATATATGCCTCTCGTAAAATATGTCGCCGGAAAGGTAAAGACTGGTATGCCGGACAGCGTTGAGTATGAAGACTTGATCGGCTTTGGTCAGTTTGGACTTTTGGATGCAATAAACAAATTCGATCCCGACAAGAACGTAAAATTCAAGACCTATGCAGTTACAAGAATCCGTGGCGCTATTTTTGATGAATTAAGAGAGCTGGACTGGGTTCCACGTTCAGTAAGGCAAAAATCAAGGGAAATAGAGGATACTATTGTTGAACTGGAAGCTCAGCTTGGCCGTACCGCTACCGATGCAGAGATTGCAAAGGCTATGAATATGACCGAATCTGAATACCAGACTACGATTATGAAGGTTAGCGGAACCAGCGTTCTTTCCCTTAACGACGTGTGGTATTCAGGGGACGACAGCGACCACATGTCTATTGGAGACAACATAGAATCTCCTTCCAGCCTTAATCCTGATGTTATTGTTGAAAGGGAGGAAGTGCGCAAGGTAATAATCCAGGCAATCAACGAGCTCCCCAAAAATGAAAAGATGGTAATTGTCCTTTACTATAATGAAGACCTGACGTTTAGGGAAATAGGCCAGGTTCTTAACGTAAGCGAAAGCCGTATAAGCCAGCTTCATACAAAAGCCAATATGCGCCTGCGTGCAAAGCTTACTAGCCTCCGCAAAGGTATTTTCTAAGGAGAAAGCATGGTAACGTTAGATAAGCTCCGTTTGGAAATGGAATCCCAGCTGGAAGTTGACAGAGAAATTCACTCGGTTGAAGTCCGTGCGGATACAATAGAAGAATGTCTTGCAGATGCTTCCGTTCAGCTGGAGACAAAAGTTGCAAACCTCGAGTATGAAGTTCTGGAAAAGGGCTTCCAGGGTATAGCGGGTCTTGCAAAAAAGCCTTGGAAACTTTTGATCTATGAAAACCCAAAATTCATGCAGAAGAAAAAGATTGCCAAGCAGGCACAGCTAGCTATGGAAGAAGCTGCAGAAGAAAACAAAATCGTCAATGCAGACGGAAGGTTCTACATCCGCCACTTCAAGGACGGTATTTACATTCACGTTATCCTTCCGGTTGGTGACGGTTTGCCGGTTGCCGCTAACGATGCAATTTCTGCTTCCAAGCGCCCGGATACCGATGAAGTTGATGAGGCATTGATTAAGAAGTGCTGTAAGGAAGGAACTGACGGTGGTTATGTAAAGATTGGTGAGTACGCACGTGCCGCTGCCGGTGATGCCGTTATGGCGGTAGACATAGACAAGGACGAAATGTACGCAACAATCAGTGTTTCTCCGCCATCCATGAGTGGTGCTGAAATTTCTGCAAACGACATAATCCGTGCTCTGGAAAGCCAGGGTGTTGTTGCCGGTATAAACGAAGAAAAGATTGCCGAATTTGTAGACAATCCTGTTTACCACATACCTTATGAGGTTGCTACGGCCATTGCTCCTGTTAACGGAACAGATGCCCACATGAAGTACAACTTTGAAACTGACCGCTCAAAGCTTAAGATTAAGGAAAGTGAAACCGGTCAGATGGACTTTAAGGAACTCAACCTTATTCAGAACGTTGTTGAAGGCCAGCCCCTTGCACAGAAAATTCAGCCGCAGAGAGGTAAGGGTGGAAAGACCGTTATGGGCCGCTACCTTGAAGCTACAAACGGAAAAGACATACAGATTCCTCTTGGCCAGAACGTAAAGCTGGATTCAGACGGAGTTACTGTACTCGCTGCTTGCAACGGTGAAGTTTTGATTGTAAGCGGAAAAATCTGTGTTGAACCTATTAAGGAAGTTAAGGGCGTTAACATCAAGACTGGTAACATTACATATTTTGGTACAGTTATTGTTCACGGAAACGTTGAAGACGGCTACAACATCAAGGCCGACGGTAATATTGAAATATACGGTTCTGTAGGTAACTGCCGCATCGAATCCGGTGGAGACATCGTTATTTCCCAGGGTATCATGGGACGCGACGAAGGCATGGTTTCTACGCCAAAGTCTGTCTGGGCCCGCTTTATCCAGAACGCAAAGGTTGAAGCTGGAGAGAATGTCGTCGTAAATGACAACATCATGAATTCCCAGGTTTCCGCCATGAAGAAGATTGTTGTACGCGGAAAGCGTGCTCAGATTATTGGTGGCCACCTCTTTGCTACGGAAGAAATCACGGCAAAGAACATTGGTGCTCCGGCTGGCGGTACAGAGACAATCCTTGAGGTAGGCTTTGATCCTAAGTCAAAGGCAAGGCTCCTTGCGCTTCAGGAACAGCAGGCAGCTCTTGTAAAGGAACTTGAAGAAGTAGACAAGAACATAGAGACCCTCGAAAACCAGAAGAAGGTCCGAAGGTCACTCCCTGTAGAAAAGGAGCAGACTTTAAGCCAGTTCCTTACCCGTAAGACGGAAATTACAGAGCAGACCAACCAGATGACAGAAGAGATTAATGATCTGGAAAAACGCCTTAGGGAGCTTAAGGTTGTTGGAAAGGTCAATGCCAGCGGAACTGTTTATGCGGGTTCAAAAATATATGTCCGTGATGAAAAGGATGAAGTTAAGGCTGACTGCAAGTCTGTAACGTTCTATTACGAAAACGGCTTTGTCCGTCGCGGCAAGTTTGATCCTTCTCAGGCCGCCAATGATATAAAGGCACCAGATGGCTATTCATCCAATTGATTTGTCGCTTGTCTATACACAGATGGACAACGTTGCAAAATTCAATGCGTCTCAAAATCAGGTAGCTCAGGCAATGAACCAGGCTACGCTTGATAAGGGCGCTATTGACAATTTGGAAAAGTCAAAAACCGTTCAGGAAGCGGCAAAGAATGAGTCAACATCCACAAAAATCAAAAAGGACGGCGGCTCATCCGGTGGAGGTTCTTCTCTTTACCAGGGAAAGGGCAAGAAGAGGCGTTCCTCTGACGAAGAAGATAAAAAAAGTGACGGGCAGCAGGAAATTTCGGATCCAAGGCTGGGGCTTCATGTAGATATAACGGGGTAGGGCTTGGTAGTCGTTGCTTTGTTGCTTTGCGCTTTTAATATCCTCCTGTGGGTCATAATGCTCATAAGGTTCAAGCGTTTGTTTTCAACCGACAAGATAATCGAAAAGACTCGTGAAATCATGGACAATATGCTCATGGACTTGAACCGCAACGCTGAGCGCAATGTTGGCCTTGTTAACGATTCAATCAAAATGCTTAAGGACGTTCAGGAAGAGACGCTCCAGGTTCAGCAGGAAGCTGAGCGTAGGATTGCACTCTTGAACGGAGAAATAGAAGCCACAAAGAAATCCCTGGAATTTGAAAGCAGAATATCCGCTAGTGCAGACCCAGAATATCCTTCAGACTTGGCAGAAAAAAAGGAAGAAAAATCCGCTTCTGCAAAGTCAAGGCGCAGCGAAACAAAAAAGCCTGTTTCTACACGAAAATCCCCAGAAAAACCTGTTGGCAGAACAAGGAGCAAGCCCTCTTCTTCCGGAATAGATCTGCTTTTTCAGACAAACGCCGTTGTGGATTCACCTGCATCCGAGCTTCCTGACAGGGCAAAGACTGGTGGCAGGTCTGCTTCTCTTGCATCCCGCTATAAGAATGAGCAAATGCAGGGTAACCTCTTTTCCGCCGAGAATTCCGCTTCTAATGAAGAAGTGGTGGAATCTTCCGCTAAAAATGTGGAGGAAAGCGCAAGGCCTTCTGGAGAACCAGAGATTATCCGCGCAAAGAACCCCGTCGTTGTAAAGAAGAGCATAAACCGCCAGGTTCAGGAATATGCTGCTCTTGGCATGACGGAAGAAGAAATCGCATCAAAATTGGGCAGAACTGTTCAAGAAATAAAATTAATGCTTGAATTTTCCTAAAAGTGCGCTATAATGTTTTTATGCGTATTTCAAAGTTAAAGAAATCCCGGTACGGTCTTTTGTCCGACGGCACAAAAATTCATCTTTTTACAATTTCCAATGGAAAAATGAGTGTCTCCGTAACAAACTACGGGGCCATACTTACAAGCATTCTCTTGCCGGCCAAGGGTGGTGGTGACGTGGATGTTCTTCTGGGCTTTTCAACGCTGGACGGATTCATTCGCGATGACTGCAGCTTTGGCGCTACCGTAGGTCGTTTTGCAAACAGAATCGGCGGTGCTTCGTTCACTTTGGACGGGGTAAAGTATGATTTGGACAAGAATGACAACGGTGAAAACATGCTCCACGGTGGTTTTGACCGCTGGGAAAAGAAAGTATGGAAGGCCAAGAAGGTTAATACCCAGAATGGTATAGGCGTTAAGTTTACCCATATAAGTCCCGACGGAGAGCAGAAATTCCCAGGAACGGTAAAGGCTAGCGTAACATATACCCTTAGCGACGACAATGCGCTTACAATTGAATACGAGGCGGAAACAGACAAGGCAACGCCAATAAATCTTACAAACCATGCATATTTCAACCTAAAGGGCTATGCTGGCGGTTCAATAGAAGACCAGGAGCTTCAGATGTTCTGCAGTAAGTATGTTGAACCTAGCGACAAGCTTATTCCTACAGGCAAGCTTATAGACGTTGAGGGAACCCCGTACGACTTTAAGAAGCCCCATCTTATAGGCAGGGATATTGCTAAGACAGGCATGGGATATGACCATTGCTACTGCATAGACGGTTTTACTCCGGAAAAGAAGCTTAACCTTACCGCAATCGTAAAAGATCCCGCTTCGGGAAGAAAAATGGTTGTAAAAACCACGGAACCGGGTGTACAATTGTATACAGCCAATTTCTTGAACAATGTTCACGGAAAGAATGGTTTTGTTTACCAGAAGCACGGGGCTTTGTGTCTGGAAGCGGAGGCGTATCCGGATTCTCCTAACAAGAGCGACTTCCCTTCATGCATTTTGCGTCCGGGAGAAAAGTACCGCCAGGTTACGCAGTACGCATTCGAGTTCTAGAAAAGGCTGGGCTTTACAGGATGCCTTGTTTTTTCTAAATTAGTGTTGGATTTTTTCCGCAATTCAGTTTTGTTTTGCGGTAATGAATTATACGGCATTGTTTTGCCATGGAAAAAGTTATATTTTAATGAAAATAGAGAGGTCACAATGGACGTCCAGTTACAGGAATTGATCGACAAGATCAAAAGAGATGGTGTTGCCACCGCGGAGACTTCTGCGCAGAAGATTGTTACAGAAGCGGAAGATAAAGCCGCTTCCATCATCAAGGAAGCAGAGGCAAAGGCTGACAGCATCATTAAGAATGCCAAGGCGGAAACTGAAAGAATGGAAAAAGCCAGCGAAGATGCCATAGAGCAGGCTGGACGCAACCTGATTATCTCTTTCCGTGAAGGAATCAACAGGGAAATCTCTGCTTTGGTAACGGCAGAGGCAGAAAAAGCATTTGACAAGGATTTGCTCAAGAAACTTATTCCGGAAACAGTTAAGGCTTGGGTTTCTTCAAAATCCGGAGAAAACGATTTGTCTGTCCTTCTTCCTGCAAAGGATCTGAAGGCTTTGGAAAGCACCGTAAAGACTGCACTCAAGAGCCAGATTTCAAAGGGCCTCGTAATCAAGGGTGATGATTCTTTGAATTCAGGATTCAGAATCGGAACAAAAGACGGAAGAGCCTTCTACGACTTTAGCGCTGATGAGGTTGCAGGTTTGTTCAGCTCATATTTGAACCCCCGCACGACTCAGCTCATGATGAATGCCGCAAAGGGAATCCCTTCAGAAAGAGTTGAATTTGATTCTTCAGACGAAGAGGAAGCCCCTTCCGCAAAGAAGCCCGGAAGACCTGCTTCTAAGGCGACTGCAAAAACTGCTGCTAAGACAACAGCAAGAAAGACTGCTGCAAAAGGAAAGAAATAGTGGAACATTTGTATTATCTGGTAGCCCAGTTGCCGGCTTTTTCGGTAAACAGCGACAGTAATTCCAAACTTCCCATAACGACGGAGTATTTTAAGGACTTGTGCTCCCGCTTTATGTCCAGCGGTGCGGCAAAAGCTGCAATGAGCCTTTCCCTTGAGCCTCCAAAAAAAGGTGAGCCAACAGGTTCTGCTTTCCTTGACCAATGGTATACAAAGGAACGCAACTTAAGGTTTGCCCTTGCCCAAGTGCGCGCACTCAAGATGAAAAAGGAAGCCAAGGACATTCCTATCTCCAGCGACGGAGAGGTTGTTCAGGCAGCGCGTACGGCAACAGGCATGGACAGTCCGCTTAGCGCCGAGCAGTATCTTAATGAATACCGCCTTGGCGTTCTGGATAAAATCGCACCTCTGGATATTTTTTCCGTTGATGCGGTTTACTGCTACGGTCTAAAGCTCATGCTTGCTGAACGTATGAAGAAGTTTAACAGAGATTTAGGACTCGCTTCTTACCACAAAATTTATGACGAGATTCTTGGAGAAAAGAAATGACTGATACAAAAGGCAAAGTAGTTGCCGTAAACGGAAACATGGTTTCTGTAGAGTTCAACGGTAAGGTATCTCTCAACGAAGTAGGTTACGTCAACGTAGACGGCAAGCTGCTTAAGGGAGAGGTAATCCGTATCCGCGGAAACACGGCGCAGATGCAGATTTATGAAATGACGAACGGTATTTCAACTGACTGTGAGGTTAAATTTACCGATGACCTTCTTAGCGTAGAAGTTGGACCTGGTCTTTTGGGACAGGTTTACGACGGTTTGCAGAACCCGCTTCCGCTTCTTGCCCAGCATTCAGGCTACTTCCTTGAGCGCGGTGTCTATCTTCCTGCTCTTGATGAAAAAAAGGAATGGGACTTTACGCCTATCGCAAAAGAGGGAGATACGGTTCAGGCCGGAGACATAGTTGGTTCTGTTCCGGAAGGACCTTTTACGCACAAGATTCAGGTTCCATACACATTCCTTGGAACATACAAGGTAAAGAAGGTTGCAAAGTCCGGTTCATATAAGATTCACGACACAATTGCAACTCTTACAGATGCAAAGGGCAAGACCCATGACATCTGCATGAGCTTTAAGTGGCCTGTAAAGCGCGCAGTTGACTGCTATGCTGAACGCCTTATGCCGTCAGATTCAATGGTAACAAAAGTCCGCCTTATAGACACCTTCTTCCCGGTTGCAAAGGGTGGTACCTACTGTATTCCAGGTCCGTTCGGTGCAGGTAAGACCGTTCTTCAGCATACGACGAGCCGTAACGCAGACGTTGACATCGTAATTATTGCCGCTTGTGGTGAGCGTGCTGGTGAAGTTGTAGAAACACTTACCGAATTCCCGGAACTTAAGGACCCAAGAACTGGCCGTTCCCTTATGGAGCGTACAATCATCATCTGTAATACGTCTTCAATGCCTGTTGCTTCCCGCGAAGCTTCGGTTTATACGGGCGTAACCCTTGCTGAATACTACCGCCAGATGGGACTCCATGTTCTTCTTCTTGCAGACTCAACATCACGTTGGGCACAGGCTATGCGCGAAATGTCCGGTCGTTTGGAAGAGATTCCTGGTGAAGAGGCATTCCCTGCATACCTTGAGTCAACAATAGCATCCTTCTATGAACGTGCAGGTATCGTACGTCTTCGCGATGGTTCAACCGGTTCCGTAACAATCGGTGGTACTGTTTCTCCTGCAGGTGGTAACTTTGAGGAACCTGTTACCCAGGCAACACTTAAGGTTGTTGGTGCATTCCACGGTTTGAGCCGCGAACGCTCCGATGCACGCCGCTATCCTTCAATTGACCCTCTGGATTCATGGTCAAAGTACAAGCCTTCAATGAATTCCTCTTGGGTTGAATATGCCCGTAAGATTTACAAGCGCGGTCAGGAAGTAAGCTCCATGATGAAGGTTGTTGGCGAAGAAGGTACTTCTCTCGAAGACTTTATCCTCTACCTTAAGAGTGAATTCCTTGATGCCGTTTACATGCAGCAGGATTCATTCGACGAAATTGAAGGTGCGTCAAGTCCAGAGCGCCAGAAATATATGTTCGAAAAGATTGTAGGAATCCTTGGTTCATCTTTCGGCGTAAGCGAAAAGGACGAGGCCCGCTCACTCTTTGCGAACCTGCAGCAGGACTTCAAGGACATGAACTACGCAGAATTCAAGAGCGCCAAGTTCAAGGACTATGAGAAAATGATCGACGACCTTCTTGCTTCAAAAGAAGCTAAAATCAGCGAAGAAGTAAAAGCCCTTCTTAAGGATGGTCAGTAATGAACAAAGTATACAGCAAAATAGAAAGCATTAACGGAAGCGTTATCACGGTTAAGGCAAACGGAGTAAAGCTCAACGAACTTGCCGAAATCGAAACACGCTTTGGAAAGTCTCTTGCCGAGGTAAACAAAATCGACGGTGAGAACGTTTCGCTTCAGGTTTTTGCAGGTGGCCGCGGTGTTGCTACAAACGACAAGATCCGCTTTCTTGGCCACGACATGCGCGTTTCCTTTAGCGACAACCTTCTTGGACGCATTTTTAACGGTTCTGCCGAGCCACGCGACCACGGTCCGTCTCTTGCGGAAAACCTCGTTCCAATCGGTGGTCCTTCCGTAAACCCGTCAAAGCGTATTCTTGCAAACCGCATGATGCGTACAAACATTCCAATGATCGACATGTTCAACACACTGGTCGTAAGCCAGAAGATTCCTATCTTCTCAATCTCCGGTGAACCTTACAACCAGTTGCTTGCCCGTATAGCAATGCAGGCAGAGGCAGACGTAATCGTATTGGGCGGCATGGGTCTTAAATATGACGACTACCTTTACTTTAAGAACACTCTCGAAGAGGGCGGCTCTCTTAGCAAGACGGTAATGTTCGTTCATACTTCTGCAGACCCTACTGTAGAAGCAATGAAGATTCCTGACCTTTCACTTGCAGTTGCAGAACAGTTTGCCCTTCAGGGAAAGGATGTTCTTGTTCTTCTTACGGACATGACAAACTTTGCCGACTCAATGAAGGAAATTGCAATTACACAGGAGCAGGTTCCTTCAAACCGCGGTTATCCGGGAGACCTTTATTCCCAGCTTGCTTCCCGCTACGAAAAGGCTGTAGACTTCGCAGACCAGGGATCTGTAACTGTTCTTGCCGTAACAACAATGCCTGGTGACGATGTTACTCACCCTGTTCCAGACAACACGGGTTACATTACGGAAGGCCAGTTCTACCTTAAGGGTGGACGCATCGAGCCATTCGGAAGCCTTTCACGTCTTAAGCAGAACGTAAACGGTAAGACAAGAAAAGACCACCGCAACCTTATGGACGCAATGATTAAGCTTTACGCCCAGTATAAGGATACTCTGGAAAAGAAGTCCATGGGTTTCAACATGTCTGCATGGGACGAAAAGCTCCTTAAATACGGCGTAATGTTTGAATCCCAGATGATGGATTTGTCCGTAAACGTTCCTCTTGAAGAGGCTTTGGACAACGGCTGGAAGATTCTTGCCTCATGTTTTGAAAAGCAGGAAACAGGCCTTAAGACTGAACTTATTGAACAGTTCTGGCCTAAGAACTAATTTTTTGGGAGCTTGATTAATGGCTAAGATAAAGCTGACTAAAAATGAGCAGAAGGTTCAAAAAGACGCGCTTAAGATGTACCAGCGCTATCTTCCGACCCTTACGCTTAAAAAACAGCAGCTGCAGTCAGAAATACGAACGATAGACGAAAAAGCCAAGGAAGTCCGTGCCCAGAAAAAATCTCTGGAAGAGGACTTTGAAAAATGGATTTCCGTCTTCGGCGAACAGGATGCATTCAAGCCCGAGATGGTCACCGTAAGGAACATTAAGAAGGGCTGGGGCAACATCGCCGGCGTAAAGATTCCAATTTATGAGGGTGCAGATTTTGGCCGCGGAGACTACGACCTTTATTCAACACCTTTGTGGATAGACATGGCTGCAGACCGCATGGAAAAGGCTTTGGAGCTTGACCTTCAGGCAGAAGTGCTAGAAGAGCAGGTAAGGCTTCTTTCCAAGGAACTGCGTACTACGACACAGCGCGTAAACCTCTTCGAGAAGGTAAAAATTCCCGAGACAAAGGCTAACATCAAGAAAATTGGTGTTTTCCTTGGTGATGAACAGGTTGCTGCCGTTGTACGCTCAAAGATTTCAAAGAAGAAGCTCCAGAATGTAGCGACTTCAGATGCAAAAGACGAGGGAGGCAAATAATGGCAATTGTTCAGATGAAAAAAGTTTCCCTTGTCGTATTGAATTCGCAGCGCAAGGAGTCTTTAAAGAAACTTCGCAAGATGGGGCTGATTCATTTGGAAACAGTCCAGGGTAAGGGTCCCGTTCTTGCTTTGTACAAGGAAAATTCAGCTGCCGCAGACAAGGCTATTTCTATTATTGATGAAATAAAATTGCCTAAAAAGCAGTTGCCGGTTCAGGTAAAGCTTTCAAAAGATGGCGCTATCGAAAAGGCAAAGGAAATTGTTTCCCTGAATGACAAAAAGAAGTCCCTGCTGGATAAAATCTCACAGGATATAATCGAACTTGAAAGGCTTTCTTCCTGGGGTTCGGTGGATCCGGATGATTTTGTATATTTGGCAGAAAAGGGAATATTCCTTTATATGTACGAAATTCCTCTGGACAAGTATGCCCTTGTCGGAAAGGAATCAAAGACTATACTGGTAAATTCCGTTAACAAGATTGCGCGTTTTCTGCTTCTTTCGGAAACGGAAGTAACGGACCGTCCGTCAGATCTGCCGCCTGAAGCATATTCTGTGCCGGTGCCGGATCGTTCTACAGACAAAATCGCTGCAGACATTGCGGAATCAAAGGCAAGAATTGCTCAGATAGAAAGCGAGCTTACCGAAGACAAAAAATACCGTGCTGTTCTTGCAGACTTAAAGAATTCTCTTGCAACAGACATTGAATTTGAGAATGTCTACAGCGGAATGGAACGTGACGAAATCGAAAAGTCGGAAGAAGCTAAAGATTCTTTGGAACCTATGACCGTGGAAGACGCACTTGCACAGGCAAAGGCAGAGGAAGAAGAAAGCGGAAACTCTTTGGCTTGGGTTACGGGCTATGTTCCGGTTGACTCAATGGACAAGTTTGAAAGTGAATGCAGGGCTAATGAATGGGCTTATGCGGTTTCAGACCCTGCGGAAGAAGATTTTGTTCCTACAAAGCTTCACAACAACAAGCTTGTAAGCCTTATCTATCCGGTCATGGACTTCTTGGACGTAGCTCCTGGGTATCATGAGTATGATATTTCGGGCTGGTTCCTGATGTTCTTCTGCATATTCTTTGCAATGATTTTTGCAGATGCCGGCTACGGACTACTGATTGCTCTCTCGGGTCTTTTGCTTTTCTCCAAGAGCAAAAAAGGCTCAAGGTCGCTTCCTGTACTCGTAATCCTTTTGGGTGCCTGTACTATGGTTTGGGGATCACTCACATGCTCTCTCTTCGGAATTTCCGCGGACAAGCTGCCGGCTTGGTTCACGAGTCTTTCTTCTGCAAGTCTTTTTGCAGCCAATACAGTGGGCGAAGATGCTGCCAACACCAACCAGAAGGTTTTCTGTTTTGTCCTGGCACTGATTCAGCTTAGTATTGCGCACATAAAGGGCATAGTAAGCAACAGAAAGAGCCTTAAGGCAATAGGTGAATTTGGTTCCCTAATGCAGCTTTGGGGCATGTTCTACGTTGTAATGAACATGGTTATTGATTCCACCAAGTTCCCTCTGAGCGACACTGGCATTCCAATAAGGGCTTTCGGCTTTACCTTCCCGTCAAATCTTCCTATTATCTGTATAGGTGTAATTTTGTTCGGTTTTGCGTTAAGCTTTGTCTTCTCCAATTATGACGGAAGCATAGGAAAGTCTGTCTTGGAAAGCTGCAAGAACATCATCAGCGTGCTTTTGGGCATCGTAAACGTGTTCTCGGATATTGTTTCTTATATCCGCCTCTGGGCCGTAGCTCTTGCGGGAGCTGCAATCAGCGGTACGGTAAACTCAATGGCTGGTCCTATGTTCGGCAAGTTGGCGCTGGTAATATTTGCGGTGGTTCTGCTTGTGTTTGGTCACGGACTTAACATGATGCTTAACCTGCTTTCCGTAATTGTTCACGGCGTGCGTCTTAACACCCTTGAATTCTCAACTCACTTGGGAATGACATGGAGCGGAACAAAATACAGGCCTTTCAGCGAAGGTGCAAAGCCTTTTGGTGAAGAATAGGCTTTTAGTCGGATGTCTGCTTTTGCAGAGCTAAAACTTGATAACAGGCGGGTTTTGTGCCCGTCTTTAAATAGAATAATAAACTGCCCAAAAAGGGCTTAAGGAGTTAATTATGAACTGGGGTATGATTGGTGCTGGTGTTGTTATGGGCATTGCCGCTATGGGAAGTGCAATTGGTATCGGTATTGCAGGACAGGGTGCTATTGGAGCATGGAAAAGATGTTACTTGAACAACAAGCCTGCTTCCTCCCTTCTGGTTGCTTTTGCCGGTGCTCCGTTTACACAGACAATTTACGGCTTCCTTCTTATGAACAACATGCTTGGAAAGGCAAAGGCTCTTACAGAAGAAACTTATAAGACTGGCGGTCTCTTCCTCTTGGGTCTTGGTATTGCATGTGGTCTTTCTATGTGTATGTCTGCAATCGCACAGGGAAAAGCTGGTGCTGCTGGTTCCGATGCTCTTGGCGAAACAGGTAAGGGCTTTACAAACTACCTCATTGTAGTTGGTCTTTGCGAAACAGTCGCTTTGTTCAGCATGGTATTCGGCTTTATGGTTCAGCTCTAATCCGGCAGACCATATCATAGTAGATTCACAATTTTCTAAAAAGGCTGCTCTTTTCCATAAAGACGGGAAGGGGCAGTCTGTTATTTTAAAGGGGCAAAGATTATGTTCAAGACACCAAGGGTCGTTACAGTAGGCGGATTCAGCGGAATAAGGAAAATACTTGTCGGCGGAGACAATCCCGTTACAATTCAAACAATGTGGAAAGAAGGCATTACCGACGTAACGGAAGGCTCCGAGCACCTTAACCAAATCCTTAGGCAGATAAACACCCTAAAATCCCTTGGCTGCGACATAATCCGTTTTGCAGTTCCCGATATGCAAAGTGCCAATGCCTTGGGAATAATAGCATCCCATACAGACGTCCCGCTGGTTGCAGACATTCATTTTGACTACCGTCTGGCACTTGAAACGCTAAAATCTGGCCCTGTCTCTGTAATAAGAATTAATCCAGGCAACATAGGAAGCCGTGACAGGGTAGAAAAAGTGGTTAGCGCCTGCAAAGAAAAAGGTGTTGCCATAAGAATCGGAGTGAATACAGGAAGCCTCCCCAAAGACCTTGAAGCCTGGGTTGAAGAAAAAAGAATGACCCGAGCAAAGGCCTTGGCAGAGACAGCCATGCGCGAAGCCGCAGTTTTTGAAGACCTGGACTTTAAGAACGTAGTTGTTAGCATGAAGGCATCGTCCGTCCAGGAAACAATAGAAGCCAACGAGGAGTTTGCAAAAGAAAGCGACATTCCTCTCCATATAGGCGTTACGGAAGCAGGTCCCCTAATAAGCGGTGTGGTAAAGTCTACGCTTGCATTCTCCACGCTCTTAAAGGAAGGGCTTGGTTCCACAATCCGCGTTAGCCTTTCATCCGCTCCGGAAAACGAAGTTATAGCAGGCCGTGAGATACTCCATGAATGCGGAAAAAGGGAAGCTGGCGTTACACTCGTAAGCTGTCCAAGATGCGGCCGTCTGGGCTTTGACGTGCATGGTTTTATGGAAAAATGGCAGAATGAACTCTATTCCTTAAAAAAAGATGTAACTATTGCCGTCATGGGATGTATTGTTAATGGACCTGGAGAAGGCAAGCACGCAGATCTTGGTATTGCAGGTGGCGGAGACAAGGTCATTATTTTCAAGAAGGGCAAAATAGTGCGAACAATTCCTTCTAAAGATGCCGATAAGATATTCAGAGAAGAACTGAATTCATTGTAAAATTATTCCTGGGAGTCGTTTAAATATGAAGACAATTAGAAAAAAACTCGTTTCCTTGACTTTTGCCGCTATTTTTTCAGTTTGTTGCCCGCTTGCGTTCGCAAAGTCCAATGCAGAAGCCGATTATTTTTTGACATTGCGTTATGCCCAGAATGCTTTTGAAAACGGAGACTATGGTAAGGCCTTGTCTTTGGCAGAAAAAGCCAAGGATGAGCGCATAAAGGTAGTGGAAAGCGAGCTAAAAATCCTTGAGCAGACCCAAAAAATCGCAGCAGTAAGAAAAGCCGGTGATTCCCTGGACGACATAATGAGCGAACTTAGGCAGAGGAACCAAGCAAAGGCTATCGAAGTAATAGAAAACTATGTGGACAAGTATGGAAAAGACAGGTTCAGCGGAAAATACTCCCTTCTTAAGGATTTTATTGTAAGAACAAAGAATTTCCCCGAGTCTGACTTTTTGATCGGCAAGATTTACAGGCTTGAAGGCGAAACTTCCGTGGCCGAAGAATACATGAACAAAGCCTATGACAAAAAGGACATCCTGAACGTTCCCGACCTAAAGTATGACATTCTTTATGAACTCGCCGAAATTTCAAAAGACAAGCACGACAATGACGGTTACGAGCGCTATTTTAAGAACATACTAAAAGACGACAAATACTATGCCGACGAAGAGCCCAAAGACGTAAAATCTTCTGTGAATGCCGGCAAGGCTTCCAAAGACAAGGCCGATATTGAAAATTCAAAGAATATTCACAATAAAAGAGCCTATATGAATTCTATCGTAAGGCTCATAAAGACAAACCGTGCGGATAGCGTAGAAAAATTCTTCCTTATGTACCGCAATGATTCAGACATTTCCACCAAGGCTCTGGCTGGTCTTTCTGACTTCTACTTTAAGCAGGGTGAAAATGAAAAGGCTCTCCGTTGTTCTGCACTCGGCTGTATAACCGCTTTAACAAAAATCGAGGAGATTCTAAAGGACCGCCTTACGGATTATAGCTATACTTCCTTTGCAGACCTCTTAAAAAATGCTTCTTCCTACAGCGACATCGTAAGCTGGGGCAATAAAAACGGTATTTGGCAGATGTATTTTAATTTTGCAGAAATTGCAAACAGCTGCGGATGCAAGAATTTTGCCCAGGAACTCTTTTCTATCCTAAAAGATTACGAGCCAGAAAGTTATTGGCGCAACAGGGCAGAGCGCTCCTACGAAAAGCTTACAGGACCTGCTCCTTTGCAGTAATTTCTGGAACGGCTTTCTTGGTTTTACTGTGTCCGGCTCTCTCACCGTCAAGTTTTGTATTATTATCCGCTTTATTGGGGCGCTTGGAACTTCGTTGCGAGAACCGGCTTATGCCTTCATTACCGCTTTGCGGTAACGGCTATGCCGCCCTTCCAATTGGGGCTAGGCTTTTGTCCGCTTAGTATTGCAATCCAAGACCAAATGTAAATTCATACTTTTTGCACTGCTCACGCCAGTCTTGGTTTAGGTGGCTTCCGCCAAGCCATCTTCCTACGTCTACACCCATGCTTGCGCGTACAACAAAACTCTTCCACCTCTGCATAAAGAATAGGGCTTCCAGACCTGCTGCGTAGAATCCGTCCTTGTAGTTAAAGGTCATGTCCGTAGCATAGTTATGGGTAAGTCCAATATCCATGAATGGTGAAAGCTGGAATTCAAAGTCAAGATAGGGGCATATTTTGTGAGGCAGCCAACCAATGATTTTTATGGGAACAGGAGCCGTATTGTAAGAGCCAAAAATCTTGTATCCCCAGTCCATCCAGTGGGTGGTGATTATGTGTACGGGCATGTCAATGGAGAATTGCAGTCCTGTGTCAGAATCAAGGGCTTCCTTGTCAAAGTCCCTGTATTCCTGTTCATCCTTTATACCCCTAAGCCTTGAGCCAAGCTCGTTTTGGTGGCCGTTCCTCATTACATAGTAGTATGCGTCAACCGTAATTCCAACCCAGTCCCAGAAGGATGTAAAGAATTTTGACTCAATTTCCACGGATGGGGAAAGGGTCTCTGTCTTAAAATTCCACTTGAATCCCTGGCTTATTGACTCTGAATATCCTTCCCTAAAATTTCCGTTCCAGTTTTCATTGCTTATGGATACTGAGTGCGCAATTTTAAGCGTTGGTCCTAATAAGTCTTCGTTTAGTGATGAGATTCCGTCCTTGTCCCAGTTGTAGGTGACGGTTGCAGAAGGTGTATATACCACAGGCGTAAATTTGTTGATTTTTCCGACTGTCAGGGGCATGTCTATACCGCCTTCCTCCACAAAATAAAATTCATCACCGTATTCTTTGTATTCCAAGTCGCGGACAACAGACTGTATTGCATGGATGTTAAATGAATTGTCTTCTCCAAAGGGGATTCCTATTTTTAGGCCTGTAGAAGCATCAAACTCCGGCATTCCTTCACCTAAAGTCCAAGAAAAGGAAACGTCGTTTGTCCATGCGTTTTCCGTTATGCCAATGTCGAATGGATAGTCATAGTCAAAATTTGTTCCGAACTCCATTTTCCTGAAGTTTGTGGGCTCATCTTTATTTCCGAACTGTGCGTTAACGTCTATGTTGAATGTGCTAAGGGTTCCAAGGAAGTTCTTGTCCTTAAGCTTTACCTTTAGGTTTGCTCCTTCATTTGAATTGTAGCTGGGCTTTGGAAGGGCAAGAAGGTTGTGCGCTTCGGAAACTGATATTTCAAGCACTACTGGTGTTATTCCGTCTGCCTGGGCCAGTGTCTTGTACTTGATCTGAGTTTCTTCAAAGAGCCTTGTGTTGTCGTATTTTTGCTTTATGTCTGCAATGTAGGCGTCCAATTCTTCCTTTGAGTTAAAGACCTGTTTTTTGCTTATTTTGTAGAGGCGCTTAAGGGCTGACTTTTGCGTTAGACCCTTTGAACTGTATTTGACATCCTTTATTCTGTAGGAAACTTGTGGAACTGTTTGTTCTGTTTCCGGTAAGTCCTGCGGAAAAGATGTAGCTGCCATTGAAGAGATAACGGCAAAAGTAAGAAGCAGCCTTTTTGTGCTTTTTGTAATATTCATCTAGTATGCTCCTTTTCCTTTAAGCACAACCCAAATTGTTTTTATGATAATCCAAAGGTCAAGCCAGATGGACCAGTTTTGTATGTAGTATGTGTCAAGGGTAATCCGTTCTTCGTAGCCAGTGTCACTTCTTCCGGAAATTTGCCACATTCCGCTTAGTCCAGGCTGGGCAGAAAGAACGTAGTCTTCGTATTCCCCATACTTTTTAAGTTCCGGCTGTGTAACCGGGCGCGGTCCTACAAAAGACATGTCTCCTGCCAAAATATTCCACAGCTGGGGCAGTTCGTCCAGGCTAGTCTTTCGCAAGAACTTTCCGACCTTTGTTACGCGGGGGTCATCCGTAAACTTCCTGTCTTTTTCCCATTCAGCGGCGCGTACCGGGTCTGTTGCAAGAATTTCCTTTAGCTTTTCCGCTGAGTCAATGCCCATGGAGCGGAATTTCCAGCACTTAATTTCCCTGTGGTTCTTTCCGACCCTCTTGTGGCCAAAGAAGATAGGCCCCGGAGAGTCAATTTTGATTGCAATTATTATGAATATGGACACAAAAAGCACTATTGGAAGCGCCATTAGGCAAAGCATAATGTCAAGCAGCCTCTTGATTAAAAGGGCACGGCGCTTTGTAAGCTGGTTTGTGGAAGAAAAGGCGAGAATTCCACCCAAATCCCTCATGTGAAGCGAAAGGTTTGTTACAATCTGCTGCTTGGGAACCTTGATAAGGTAGCGGAATGTTGTCTGCAAAAGAGGAAGGTGCTCTGAATAGTCGCTTATGATGGCAACCTTTATGTTAAGTTCCTTTATTAGGTTGAACAGCTGATCGTTAAAATTGAATACCGGAACGTCATTGTAGAATTCCGCATGTTCTTTTGCAGAAGTAATAATAAGGGCAGGGCTGTAGATGTATTCCTTGTGGGTTATAAGCCTGTCAACTATTATTTTTGCGGCATCCCCCTTTGAAAATACGACTACAGGCACGGAATTCAGCTTTGAATTTCTGAATGCCATGTGGAAAATTTCCCTCATTACGGGCAGCATGATGGAAGCGAATGGCCATGCCAGCAAAAGGGCAATGCTTATAGGCCAGCGGTCCCTTGCTTCTACGTTTATGCTGATAGCAATTCCCATAAGCCCAAAGAATGAGCATAGAGAAATTCTCTTGATTTCTTCCTGGGGGGCTAAAAGAATTCCCGGGTAGAGGTTTGCCGCATAGAAAACAATCAGAAAGAGTGGCAAATACCTTGAGTATGTGACAAATGAACGGAAATTTATCCAGGAATTGTTTATGGCGTTGACTATGAAGAATCCTGTCCCTATGCATAGCAAGAGGATAAAGGCATCCAGACCCATTAACGTTATTCCGCAGAAAAAGGAGCTTGTGGATTTGTAGCGGGCCTTAAATGACTTTCTGAATTCTTCTAATTCCATAACAATGTTTACCTGATAAGATTATAGCATATAGAATGAATTATGTCTATAAACTCCATTTCTTATGCAGGACTTATCTGGCGGAATAGTTCTTTTCCAGCCACTTTAGGTATTCCCCGCTTTTTATGTTTTCTATCCAATCACGGTTTGCAAGGTACCATTTTACTGTAAGAAGAAGCCCCTGCTCAAAGGTCATTTTGCGCTCCCAGCCAAGTTCCGCCTTTATTTTTGAGCAGTCAATGGCATATCGCGCATCGTGTCCCGGGCGGTCCTTTACGTGTACGATTGTCTTTTTTACCGCATCTTCGTCAAGACCTGTTTCCTTTGCCGTAAGTTCAATCAGCTTGTTCAAAAGGTCTATGTTTTGCCATTCGTTTTCACCGCCTATGTTGTACTTTTGGCCGGCTGTTCCTGAGTTTACAATTTGCCATACTGCCCGGTTGTGGTCTTCCACGTAAATCCAGTCGCGTATGTTTTTACCTTCTCCGTAGACTGGCAGTTCCTTTGCTTCCCGGATATTGTTCACCATGAGGGGAATCAGCTTTTCCGGGAACTGGTAGGGACCGTAGTTATTGGTGCAGTTGCTTAGTGTTACGGGGAGTCCGTATGTGTGGAAGTAAGCCATTGCAATGTGGTCGCTTGAAGCCTTGCTCGCTGAATAGGGGGAGCGGGGGTCGTAGGGGGTGCTTTCTGTAAAATAGCCGCTTGGCCCTAGGGAACCGTATACTTCATCTGTTGATATGTGGTGGAAGAGTACGTCATCGCGTTTTTTGTCAAGAGAAACTCCCCAGTATCTTCTTGCAGCTTCCAAAAGCGTGAATGTGCCGTTTACATTTGTCTTAAGAAAGGCTTCCGGGCCCAATATTGAGCGATCTACATGGGATTCCGCCGCAAAATGAACCACAGTGTCAATGTCATACTGCTTAAAGATACGCTCAATCTGACTGCTGTCGGTTATGTCAACTTTTTCGAAGAAGTATCTCTTTCCTCCGAATTCATCTTGAACCGCCTTGAGGTTTTCCGGGTTTCCTGCATAGGTAAGACAGTCAACGTTGATAATTTTTCCGTCAAAATTTGCATCCTGAAATTCTTTTTGACCGGTTGCGCTCTTTCCAAAAAGGTAGTTGATGAAATTGCTGCCTATAAAACCGCATCCGCCTGTTACAAGAATATTCTTTAGCCGTCTTGTTTTCAAATTATTCCCCTTTAAAATTTTCTGACTTTATGAATTTTTCAAGGCTTTCTTCCCATGAAGGGATTTTCATTTTAAGGGCCTTTTGAATTTTTTCCTTGCTCAAAACAGAATAATGGGGCCTTTTTGCAGCTGTAGGATATTCTTCTGTAGTGCAGGGGCTTATAGTGCAATCTTGCGTTATGCGCTTGTACTTTTTTCCAAGCTCATAAATCTTTTTTGCAAAATCATACCATGTCGTTTCTCCGGAATTTGTAAACTGATAGATACCGTATGGTAGTGCAGAATTCTTTCCGAACAGTTTTGGGGCGTTTACCGAAGTCATTATGATTTTAATGATTGTGCTTGCAAGATCCGCTGCATTCGTTGGGCTTCCCCTCTGGTCGTTTACAACAGAGATGCTATCCTTTGTGTTAAAAAGCTTTGTCATGGAATATACAAAGTTGTGGCCGTTGAATCCGTAAAGCCATGCTGTCCTCAGTATGTAGTACTGGGTCATTTCTTTTTGAACTGCATCTTCTCCTGCAGCCTTTGTTAGCCCGTATGTGCTCTGGGGATTTTTTGCGCTTTCTTCCGTGTAGGGAGAGTCTGTTTCGCCGTCAAAAACATAGTCAGTTGAAATATGAATAAGCTTTGCGCCTATGTGGCGGGCTGCACGGGCTATGTTTCTTGCTCCGTCTTCATTTAGCTTTTTTGCTAGGTCCTTTTCTTCTTCTGCCTTGTCTACGGCTGTATAACCTGCACAGTTTATAATCCATGTGATTTTTGTGGGGAGCTTTCCCTTTGCCACTGTGCTTCCTGTCCTGTTTGCCGCAATGTCATGTGATTCCGCAAAGTTGTCTAGGGCTTCTATATTTGTAATGTCTACTTCTTTATCTGTACCAACCCAGTTTATTTTATTTGCTGTAAGCTGCCTGCCGATTTCTGAACCAAGCATTCCTTTGCTGCCGATAAGCCAAACCATAATTCACCTCTAAAGTCTATTATAGGCTTTTAAAATTGTTTTTTCAAGAACTTTTGCTTGGGCTATTCTAAGCACCAATCCATTTTGAATTTAGGTCAAAGTACAATCCGTCTTTGCTAAAGCAGGGTTGCCTTGTATCTTTTTCCGAAAGGACAGGCTCTATGTCCGGTGCTATGCTTTTCCAGTCAATGCCAATTGTGGGATCGTTCCACATGATGCCGCCCTCGTCTTCCGGGTGATAAAAATCCGTACACTTGTATGCAAAGACTGCGCTTTCGCTAAGGACGTAAAAACCGTGGGCAAATCCCTCTGGTATGTAGAATTGATTCTGCTTTTCGCTGTCAAGGATAACGCCGTGATATCTTCCAAAAGTTTCTGAGCCTTTGCGTAGGTCAACTGCCACATCGTATACCCGCCCTTGGACTGCACGCACAAGCTTTCCCTGCGGATGTTTTTTCTGAAAGTGAAGCCCCCTTAGAACGCCCCTAAAGGAAGATGACTGGTTGTCCTGGACAAAATTCATGGTGAGACCTGCCTCCTTAAAGTCCTTCTCGCTGTAAACTTCAAAGAAATAGCCTCTCTTGTCTCCAAAGACCTTTGGCTGAACTTCCCATAGTCCTTCAATGGGACATTTTGTAAAAATAAAAGACATTGTAAATTTTCCCCTCTAATTGTTTAAAGTCTTGGTTGAATACCGTCTAGGTTTGCGATGTATTTTAGGTATTCACCGTAATCTGTTTTATAACCTGCCGCTAGGTTTACTAGGTCTTCCTTCCCAATCCAGCCGTTTCTGTATGCTATTTCCTCTATGCAGCTTACATACATTCCCTGCCGCTTTTGAATGGTTGCGATGAAGTTTGAAGCTTCGAGGAGACCGTCGTAAGTTCCTGTGTCAAGCCATGCCATACCGCGTCCCAATAGCTCAACGCTGAGTTTCTTCTTTGCAAGGTAGGCATTGTTTACCGCTGTTATTTCTATTTCTCCTCTTGCGGATGGTTTTATTTCCTTTGCAATTTGAACGACGGAGTTGTCGTAGAAGTAAAGGCCGGGAACTGCGTAGTTGCTTTTTGGCATCTTTGGCTTTTCCTCAATTCCCAGAACGCTTCCTGAACCGTCAAATTCAACAACGCCGTAAGCAGTAGGATCTTTTACAAAATAGCCGAAAATTACAGCGCCGCCTTCTTTTTGAATCTTTTCGGATGCCATAAGCAGTGTTGGAGTAAAAGCCTGTCCGTAAAATATATTGTCGCCCAAGACTAGAGCTACGCTGTCATTTCCGATAAAACTTTCCCCTACGATGAATGCGTCTGCAAGTCCCCTTGGCTTATCCTGGACCGCATAGCTAAATTTCATTCCAAGCCATGAGCCGTCACCGAATAGTTCTTCAAAAAGGCTTATGTCTCGGGGGGTAGAGATAATCAATACCTCTCGTATCCCCGAAAGCATAAGGACGCTAAGAGGATAATAGACCATGGGCTTGTCGTAAAGTGGCAGAATCTGCTTTGAAACTGCCTTTGTTATGGGGTAAAGCCTGGTTCCAGACCCTCCCGCAAGAATAATTCCTTTCATTTTATTCCACCTCTTAAAATATTGTGGTTTTTCTATAACCTGTTATGTGGCCGGAGTATTTGCCACCTGAATTTCCGGTATCTTAACAAAGTTTACAAAGAAATCCTTTACGCTCTTGATTGCCTTAAAGAAATTCCAGTCATTTTTGGAAATGACTACGAGAGCAAGAGCAATAAGAGCTATGATAACAAGTGCAAGGATGGTGCGCTTTACCGGGAATCCCTTTTGGCGGTATGGATCGAAGGAATCAAGCTTTGAACCCTTTGGCCGAACCGCAGTGACCGTAAGCATGGAGCCCAGAGGAATGTTTATCTTTACGTTTCCGTTTACAGCCCAGCCGCTTGCGTCAAGAATTGGAGCTATGTTCCTTTGCTTTAGCTTTGCCCATGCGATGAACATTGACGGTACGGAGATAATAAGTATGAGTCCCGCTATTCCAAGCGGAATCCACCAGCCAAGTCCCAAGAATGCCTGAAGAAGACCGCCAACAACTGTTGCAATTCCCGTGAAGGCAACGCTTATGGCAGCGATTGTGCCAACATCGATTTTTTTGCCTGCTGTTGCTTCCTTTGCGGCGCTAGCTGCATCTGTTGGCTTTTCCACTGCAGCGGACATTTTTTCTGTTACGGAGGATTCTGCCGATGCTGCTGTCTTTGCTATTCTGTCCTGAATCATGCGTAGAAGCTTTTTGTAGGGGCTAAAGAATCCTTCTTTTATGCTTATGGGGTTTTCAACTATTTTTACAATTGTGGCATCCCAGTCCTGACCTTTTCTGTCAAAGAAGACGCCGTTTCGTCCTGGAATAAAATTGTCCCTAGAACCTTGGCTTACCATTGCTGCAATCTGCATTTTTTCTCCGTTAGCCTTGGTACAGTCGCAGTATAGAAGGTAGCACTGGCTTAGGGGAGACATAGAAGCATGCTTTTCTGGATTCATAACCTTAAAGCATAGGTCACATGATCTTCCGTCTATGTAAAGGGTTCCGCACTGGAATACGGCATCTTCATCCGGTGAATAGAAGTTTTCGAATGATACGAAATTCTTTACAAGCTCAAGCATATCCCGGCGGTAAAGAATCATTTTTCTAAGTTCAAGCGTGGCAAGCGAAATCGGGGGGTGCTTTTCCTCTTCGTCAAGGTATGATGTGATAAGTGTTTCCGCATCGGATGCAAGAATCTCGTCTATGCGCTCAAAGCTCAAATCCTTTGCGCAGTTCTGGGGGCGGGCGTTGTACCAGTCCATGTAAGGCTCAAAACCCTGCTGAATTTTATTCCATTCGTCTTCCGTGATGGACTTTTTGCCTTCTCCAAAAATAGCTTCGACGGTATTCTTTCTAAAGGCATCAACAGCGTCTTTCCATGCGGGATTTATCTCGTTGCCAAGCGGAAGTTCTTTTCTGCCGTCTTTGCAAACAGCAAGCGGAAGTTTGGAAAGTTCATCCTTGCACAGCACTTCCTGCGAAAGAACAGAATCTTCTTCCTTTTTACGCAGGGAAAGCTCTACTTCTGTATTGTAACATTCGAGGGAGCAGCGCAAAAAGTATTCGTTAACCTTGGCCCTTACAGCCATGTATGACTCTGCAGCAGCATCAGTCTGATACTTAAGGAAGAAAATCTGGGGGGCATTCTGCTGAGCTCCGTTTCTCCATTCCTTTACCGCACGGAGAGATTCAAAGAATTCTTCCTTTTGCTCGCGGGTTATGCCTTTGCTGCCGCTTATGTCGTCTGCACCGCCTGTGCAAGATGCTATTTCTTTTATTACAGATGCACTAAGCTCGTCTTTTACCGCTTCTGCCGGGAGAATTTTGTCTCCGTTGAATACTGCCGGGGAAAAGAGCTTGTCTTTTACGCTAACGTCGTCAAGAGTTATTTCTGATGCATCTTCTTTTCCGATGATTTTAAGAACCGCCTTTGCTGAATCGTAAGGCGAGTGTCCGCAGTCAAAAGCTTCCTTTCCAAGAGCGTCCAGGGGAATCGAATCTCCTGCTTCCATTAGGACTTCTGGCTTTGCAAAGTATTTTTTTATAAAGGAAACCGCTTCCAGAATCTCCGGTACGCGAACGCGCCCGTTTTTGTCTGTGTCAAGGAGGGTAAGAGTCTCCTCGCTGAATTCAAGGCCTTTTACCGGACATGCAAGGGCAATCCAAAGTTTGGGGTCAAGTTCGTCAAGATGAAGAATGTCATCTATGGTGGATAATTTTACCTGTACAAGTCCGCCGGTCTGTATAAAGTGCCAGCGGTGTGTCTGTGGTTTTGTTATGCTGTTCATATATACATTGTTGCACAAAAAGCATTTTTTATCCACTGTTTTTTTTAGTAAGTCATTACATCCCTTACTATTCAGTCCTAAACACTTAGCCTAAAAAATACGTCTTGCAGATTTTGAGTATTTCCTGTAAAGTATGCGCTATGAATATGGAAGCATTTGTTTTGGGCTGCGGCGGTATGATGCCCCTGCCTTACAGACACTTAACGTCGGTTTTGCTAAGGCGGGACGGGGATCTTTTCCTTTTTGACGGTGGCGAGGGAACCCAGGTTTCCTTAAGAAGGCTGAATATTAAATGTAAAAAGATAAACGCAATTTTTGTTTCCCATACCCATGCAGACCATGTTACAGGTCTTCCAGGAATACTTATGCTAAGCGCACAGGTTGACCGAACGGAGCCGCTCTACATATTTGGGCCTCCAAAAATCGCCGAATACATAGAAACCAGCCGCAAAGTCCTTGACATGTACATAAACTATCCGATCGTTGTAAACGAAATAAAAGCTCCTTGCACAGTTTACGGGGGAGACGGATTTTACATACGCGCATTTCCACTTGAGCACACAAAGACCTGCGTAGGCTATACTTTAGAAGAGCTTGACCGCCCAGGTGAATTTAACCCGGAAGAAGCCCTTAAGCTAAAAGTTCCAAGAGGACCCTTGTGGGGAAAGCTTCAAAAAGGCGAAAGCGTAATAAATTCTGACGGAGTTGAAGTAAAGCCGGAACAGGTTGTTGGCAAGGCCAGAAGCGGAAGAAAGTTCAGCTTTGTAACGGACACAATGTATCTTCCTTCTATTGCAAAGGAAGTTCAGGGCAGCGACTTTTTAGTTTGCGAAGGAATGTTTGCTGATGACTGCGAAGACCAGGCAAAGGAAAAAAAGCACATGACTGCACGTCAGGCGGCAACAATAGCGCGTGATGCAAACGTTAAGCGCATGGCAATGATACACTACAGTCCTCGCTATACAGACCGCGAGCTTGATCTGCTTTTAAATCAGGCTAGGGAAGTCTATCCAAATGCAGAGCTTTCCCGCGACAGAATGCGTGTGGAAATTCCTTACGAAGATTAAGGGCTTTATAATGAAAAGTGAATCTTACCCAGCGACAGGTTTTGTTGAACTCAAGGGCTTTTGCAAAGAGTACAAAAAAAATGTCGCAGCATGTTCGGGCATAGATTTTTATGCGGAGCAGGGCTGCGTAACAGGGCTTCTTGGGCCAAACGGAGCAGGTAAGTCCACTATGCTCAAGGCAATATGCGGAGTTCACTATGCAACGCGGGGAACTGTTACAGTATGCGGTTTTACGGATGCAGTAGAGATAAGGCAAGTAACAGGCTTTGTTCCTGAATACCCGGAACTTGATTCTTCCCTGACCGTAAAGGAACTGCTTTACCTTAACGCGTCTATGTACAACGTGGAAAAAAAAGTTCAGAAGGAACTGGTGGAATCTGCAGTTGAATCCTGTTCATTAAATGAAGTCTTTACCAATAAAATTTCAACTCTGTCAAAGGGATTCCGTCAGAGGGTAAGTCTCGCAAAGGCCTTGTCCTGCAATCCCAAAGTTCTTGTCCTTGATGAATTTTCCGGCGGCCTTGATCCGGAGCAGATTGTAAAAATTAAAAAGATGCTTATGAATCTAAGCAAGAAGAAAACGGTAATTCTTTCCACCCATCATATAGAAGAAGCGGAAAGTCTCTGCCAAAGAATATATGTCATTAGCCATGGTAGCGTAGCAGCGTGCGGTACAAAAGAAGAAATAATTGCAAAGGCAAATGTTTCTAATTTGGAAAAAGCCTATCTTAAGCTTGCGGGAGAGGGAGCATGAGGTCTTTGTACAAAAAATACATACTGCAGATGTTGTATTCTCCGCTTTCATATATTTGCTGCATGGTATTTGTTATCTTCTGCGCGGCAAATTTCTTTTTGGGTCAAAAGTTTTTTTCTGTAACAGGAACCACTGAACTTCATGCTTTTTTCTACGGGATTCCCTATGTCTGCATAGTTGTTATCCCGACACTGGGGTCTTTGTGCGGAACTTCAAAAAAAGAGTATTCCATGCCATTCCATGCGCTTTCTATATATGCCGCAAAGATACTCTGTATTTTTACCATTCTTTTGGTAAGCCCTTTGTTAACTCTGCCAGTACCAATTTGCGTTTCTAAAGCGGGAAGCCTTGAGTGGAATGCCGTATATTCAGCATATTCAATGGCTTTGCTATATCTGCTTTCTTCCTCTAGCCTGGCTGTTTTTGTGTTTACGGCCTTTGAGAATACAGGTGCTGCTTTCTGCTCATGTGCTCTTGTTCTTGCGGCTCTAAATTCAATTCATGTGCTTCCTTCATTAAGTTCATCTGCGGTTTTGTTTGCTCCACTGGTGCGCTTCCTTTCTTTTGCATGGCATTTTGATGCTGCCGGAAAGGGAATTATAGACTCAAGGGACATAAGCTTCTTCCTTCTTTCTACGCTCTTCTTCTATGGACTTTGTGTTATTGTCATGGAAAAAAGACGCGGTAACCAGTCGTTGGGTTTTAAGAGGATACGCTTGCTTTTTGTGCTTACTGCTTTGCTTTTTGCCATTGATTCTTCTATCTTTTATTTTAGAACCGATGTTACTGAACAGAAAAAATTTTCTGTATCTGAATATTCAAAGGCCCTGCTTTCGGAAGTGGACCAGCCCCTTTCCATTACCTATTACCGCAACAGGGAACTGCTTTCGCTTTTGCCCCAGGTTCGTGATGTAGATGAATACCTTTCGTCATTTGCTAGAGAATCACATTTTGCCACTTACAGCCTTGTTGACCCTGTAAAGGAAAAAAAAGAAAAGCTTCTGGAAAGTGCCGGAGTTTATCCTCAAAACGTAAGGACTTCCACGGACGCAACAACATCTGTTTCTTCTGTCTATTCAGCCATAATACTTGAATATCTTGGAAAGACTGAAGTAATTCCTTTTGCAGCCAACGTGCAGACTTTGGAATATCAGCTTTGCACAAAACTCAATTCTATAGTGAGGGGGAAGGCTCTTTCTGTACAAGTTCTTTGCGCAAATGAATTTGATCTTCAAAAAAACTATGCCTATATAATGCCTCTTCTTCAAGCCCAGGGAATTTCTGCATTCCAGACTTTCCTTCCGTCAAAAATACCCAGCATGGCAGAAGAAGAAAATGCTTCAATTGCTATACCATTCACCGCGCTAGAAAAAGTACCGCTTTTGGTTTTGGGAAGTT
>JAGACC010000387.1 GCA_017614295.1 Treponema sp. | reverse complement strand
TTTCGGATTATCGGATGGATATTTTATGTCTTTGCAGGACGATATAGATATCAGAAATGCAAAGATAGAACTTGCTCCACAGCTGGAAGAAATAAAGGCTTATGCGTATGCGTAAAAATTTGCCATAACATGCACTTCAAAGTAGACGCACTGTCAAGCAGTGCGCTGTTTAAGTGCGTAGTTATGTGGCTTTACACCAAGTGGAGAAGGGAAAATAAAATGTGTTTAATTTGTGATAGAATCGAGATGATTAAAAATGGGACAAATCCGTATTTTGTAAAAGAACTTGAAACGGGCTATGTTGTTATTGGTGATAATCAGCATTTCTACGGTTATACTGTATTCCTTTATAAAAATCATAATTATACGGAATTGTTTCAGCTGGATACAGAAGATCGGATAAAATTCATGAAGGAAATGTCTATTGTTGCAGAAGCGGTTTGCAAAGCCTTCCATCCGGAAAAAATGAATTATGAACTTTTAGGAATGGGAGATGCTCATTTGCATTGGCACTTGTATCCAAGAAGACAGGGAGATATTGAAAACTTTGGGAATAATGGGAAAGGCCCTGTCTGGTGGTACCCGATGGAAAAAATGTACAGTGATCAAAATAAACCCTCCGAAGAAGAATTGAATAAAATGAAGCAAAAGCTGCTTGCGGAATTAGAAAAATTAATCTAACAAAACACGGTAACTCCTCTAGCGTTTAAGAGGGTAGGTGGGTGGAATATATATCCTAAGTAAAAAATATTGCATATTTTGGATGATAATGGTATAAAACAAAATATAGATATTCACTTTGAACCAGTGGAGTTTGTGTAGGTAATCACATAAAAGAGGGAGAATAATATGGATGAAAGAATAGAAGAAGCGATTGTTGGCGCAAGGGATGTTCAAAATGGGATTGGCCACTACATAATGAATTTGCTGGACTCTTTTGGGGTTGATGCTGTTTATGAAGTGATAGAAGATATGCTCAGGGGCTCAATGGAACGCTTCCTTACCGCGGTGGAATTTACTGCATTCATCTTTGCAAACCTTTCCTACATTCCGGGCAAGGGTGATGAAGAGCTTATGGACAAGATGAAGGAGCGATGCCTCTTTGAAAATTTGATTGAATCTTTTGAGGCAAAGAAGGCATACAGCCGTCTTAACACGCTTTTTTCCCTTCTGGACGACATTCCTGCAAGTGTTCCGTCTGAGCGCATAGAGGAGCTTCTTGACCGCTACAGGGTGGAAAACTGCATTCTTGTGGTTCCCCTTATGAGGTCTCTTACACAATCTTTTGGAAACAGCTTTCCTTTAGAAAAATACTCCGGGCTTTCTATAGACGATGAAGAGTGCAATTTTATTGTAAAGTATTCCATTTCCCAGTCTGAATACCTTGATTCCTTTGCGCGGAACGAGCTCTTGGAAAAACTTAAGGGCCTTTGTCCTCAAAAATATGCCTCTGCCCTGGAAAAATCAATCGCCTACAATAAGAAGTTTATGGAAGAAGATTATTTTGGTGACGAAGAAGGCTCTGATTCTGGCTGGGAAGAGATTCAGATGGTTGTTGACGGATATTTTGACTACTGCGACGGTTTAAGCCTTGACCAGACTCCCCTTAGCTTTGAGGAATTCATAAGGAAGGACAATTCCTAGAAGAATTTGCTTTGGGCAAAAAAAAAAGCGCTCCAAAAAGGAACGCTTGTATTTTTAGGAAGATTAGTCTACCGTAACGCCGTGGCGCTTCTGCTGGAAACGTTTTAGCATTGCAACACCGTTTCTCTTGTCGTTGTAGATAAAGCCGCCGTTCCAGTATTCAAGGGCTGCAAACAAAGCGTTACCACCGTCCTGGTCGTCGGATTTCTTTGTGCGGAATGAAACATAGTTTGCAAGTTCCTCAAAGTTGGAGTTGTGCAGACATTCAAGACGCTTGCGGTTAAAGTCGTTCCACTTTTCCAAGTCCTTAAAGCCTTCGCCTTCGTCTTCTACGATAAGGTGGGCATGGCTGGCACTGAAAGAATACCAAACGTGTACTTTCTTGTTTACATCGCAGTGGTTACCGTGCTTTACCGCATTCTTGATTACTTCGCTAATCTGCTGCTCCAGCAAGTTGATTTCTTTTATTTCCAATGGGGCAGACTGTACAATCAGCAATGTAAAATAGCGAATTTGCCTAAAATCAGAAGGAAATTCCTTGTAAAGCATGTTTGCTTTGTCAAACAACGGATCGTTTCCGTCCGAGCGCAACTCTTTGATTTCTTCCATAATAAAACTTCCCCCTTTTTATTCGTTGATCATAAGCAAGGCTTCCTCTACGCTGTTTGCAATAGGGAAGTAACCCATAAGCTTTGTAAGTTCGATAACTTTCTTAACAGAACCGTGTATGTTGGAAATGTAGAGCTTAAGGTTCATCTTCTTTATTGTAGAGCAGATGTAGATAAGCGCACCAATTCCGGACGAGTCAATGTAGTCTACCTGTTCAAGGTTAATGATAAAGGACTTTACATTTTTCTCCAGCATTTTGAGGACCAGTTCCTTGAGTTTGTAGGAATTGTACAAGTCCATTTCGCCGTTTACGTCAATGATGTACACTTCTCCATTTTTACGTATTTTAAGTTCCATATCTTTTACTCCTTTTGCACCCAAATTTTATTGAATTTTTACAATAAGCAGCGTTTTGTCGTCATGCTGTACGGCACTGCCTGTAAATTTTTTTACGTCTTCTTTTACAAGACGTGCTATGTCTTTGCCGGATTTTGCGTGATTCTCCTGAATTACGCGCAGCAAAGACTCCTTTGAATATTGCTGGCCACTTTCATTAAGGGCTTCAACAAGACCATCCGTATATGTGAATATTATATCACCATTTTTAACTTTTTGCACGAAATCTTTATATTCTGTTGTTTTTTCTACGCCAATCGGTGC
>JAGACC010000386.1 GCA_017614295.1 Treponema sp. | reverse complement strand
GCTACCCGCCATAGGATGACCCGGAATAAAATCAAAAGCAGCTCCCTTAAGTTCATCCATGCGTTCAAAAATCAGAGCCTTAACGCCGCTTATGTCAGAAACAATAGCACCCTTCTTAAAGTGGTCCTTGTGGGTGCACAAAAAATCCGCCGTCGCATGGGGATAAAGACAAACGTAAACAAAGTCACACTGGGAAAGCATCAGGGGAGCATCTTCCACAGAAAAAGCCTTGTCTGCAATCTGCTGCTCAAGACACATATCCAAAGAAGCCCTGTTAATATCGCAGGCATAAATCTTACCAGTCGCCCCTTCCTTAGAAAGCACGTTAGACCTTATAGCCTTTGCAAGAGAGCCACCCATAAGCCCCATTCCAACAATACCGTATGTAAAATGTTCAAGTTCCTTCATATTATTATCCTGATTCACTATAGCACAAAAAGCCGACTCAATCAAATATCTTTTTCCTTGAGCCGCCAGAACCCGTCACCCTGAACTTGTTTCAGGGTCTGTCAAATCAAAAATTCCCATCTTCTCTTCTGGAGCCGCCTACTCCTTCCACTGTGCCCGGCACTCCGTGACCGGTCAGCCCCTTTGCAGTCCCCGCCATCCAGGGTTCCGGCTACCGCCTCCATTGCCTACGGCAACGACTACGTCGCCCTTCCTGTCGGGGCTAGGTTTTGTCTGCTGTACGTTCAAAAGAAAAGCTTCTTGTGCTAAAAGGCATTCCAATGTAAAATCATTAAGCAAACGCCAAGGAGAAAGTTTTGAAAGAAGAATATCATGTAATAGTAAGTAACAACCCCTTTAAACCTGTAACGCTAATAGAAAACATTGTCTTTGCCTTAGACCTGCTTTTGTTCGGAACATTTTGCATCCTATCCTTTTTGGACAAAGAATACATTCCCTCTTCTATCTTTTTTGCCTTTGCATTATCCGGGCTCTATTTGCTCTACGAAAACAACGCTCCCCTTGCCTATGCAACAAAAAGCAATATCATCATAAGAAAGCATTTAAAAAAATACACATTTGATTTTTCAGACCTAGAATCCATAAGCCTTTATTTGGACACATACAAGCTTACCTTCTGCGGAAAAAAGTTTTCAATTCCAAGCTACTATTGGGGAACACAACATTTCCTAAGGCTGCTTAAAATAAAAAATTCCCCCTTTGCAACGGAAGAAGGAATTTCAGCCCTAAAGAACTACATAAAGGAACACGCCTGCAAACCGGCATTGCTACTGCATCCAAATACAGAAGTAGAACCAAGCCTTACCTCTTCCAAACTCGGAGGAATCCCCTACTGGCCTTCTTCAAAAGAATATCCAAGCGATGAAGAGGGAAAGAAAATGCACCTTCTTTGCCAACTGAACCTAAGCGAATGCAAAGACAGCTGCGGCATGCTTCCCCCAAGCGGAATCCTCCAGTTCTTTATCTCACCTGCTGGAGCAGACGTCTACGGAATGAACTGGGAAACAGCTACAGAACAAAAGAACTGGCGCATAGTGTTCCATGAGCAAACAGAAGAAAGCCTTAGTGAAGAAGAAATAAAAAAGATTATACCTCCAAAAGAAGAATATACAGAAAGCCCTATTTTAAAAAGCACGGCACTGGAATTTTCCTTATCAATATCATACATGAAAAGCGATGATTACCAAATGGACAAGCTAATAAAAACTTTCGCAAAAGAAATATACGGAAAAGATTTTGACGGAAGCATTTACGACTTGCTTGGTTCAGAAGACACAAACATATACGCACATGAAATATACAAGATGCTGGAAGAAACAGAAAACTACATGCTGGGCTTTCCCTCATTCGTTCAGTATGACGTTAGACAATCCATGCCAGAAGAAGAAGCCTCCTACTTTGACACCCTCCTGCTCCACCTGGATTCCTTTAGCGCAGACGGAAAACTAATGTGCTGGGGAGACATGGGCTGTGCAAATTTCCTTATGAACTCCGATGCCCTAAAAAAATGCGACTTTTCCAAAGTGCTTTACACCTGGGACTGTAGTTAAACTCCACGCAAAAATAAGCGCAAAAAAATCTGTTGACAAAAAAAATCCCATCCGCTATAGTCTACTTAATTTTAATTCCAAGGAGGACAGCCATGACACAATTCAACTATGCAAACAAGACGGACGGGTTTGTCCTTTTGAACACAGCAAAGTAAAGCCAATCCAAAACCGGACATCCCGCCTTTTAAAATTCAATCTCACCACTAACACAAAAGGAATTTTATGTCCGTAAAAATTAACGGTAAATATTCCAGCGCCACTGTCTTTACAACAGACAACCCAAATACGGCACTGGACAAGTACGCAAGGGTTCAGCTAGAAAACCTTTGCAGCAACGAAGTCTCATTAGGAAGCACCATCCGCGTAATGCCAGACGTTCACCCAGGGAAAATATGCACAATAGGACTTACCATGACGCTTGCAAAAACAATCATGCCTCAGCTACTAGGACTTGACATTGGCTGCGGAGTTACTGTAGCAAAAATAATGGGAGTAAGAAAGGAATGGCAAAGACTGGACAGCCTAATCCGGGACTTTATACCAAGCGGCTTTGAAAGACGAAAAAGCATCCACCGCTCTGCAAACTCCATAAACCTGCAAAAGCTCAACTGCTACAGACACCTTCAAAAAGATGCCGTCCTTTTAAGCCTTGGCACTCTTGGCGGAGGGAACCATTTTATAGAAGTAGACTGCGACTCAAGCGGAAGCTTTTACCTTATGGTTCATTCTGGAAGCAGAAGCCTTGGAGCGGAACTTTCATCCTGGTACCAAAACGCAGGTCACAGGCAGCTTTT
>JAGACC010000385.1 GCA_017614295.1 Treponema sp. | reverse complement strand
TGCGGGGCGCAAAATTCCTTAAGAAGGACATTCCCCTAAAGCACAATCCATTCAACACATTAATCAGCATAATGTCTATCCTTGAGACCCACCTAAAGTCCATCTATCTTCTTGGCGGAAGAAAAAAGACCGTTATGGCTGCAACAAAAAACGTAATGAACACCTTCAAGACCTTGCAGGTTGTTGGCCGCTACGTTGGTTACTATCCAAAAAATGTGGAAGACGACATTATTCAGGCAATATACAAGGCATCCCCCTCGCTTGTTCTTGTTAGCGAAGGAATAAAAGAAAAAGACTGCTGGTCCTACAAAAGGCGCAACCGCTTTTCTTCCAGCATTTTCCTCTATTACCGCGATGCAATAGGAATCTTTGGAGACAGAATCAAGCGTGTTAGCGAAACTTCTTTTAACCGCAATACAGAAATTTGGCACGAAATCATCAAGAATCCGCTAAAGGTTTTCCTGATTTTTCCTTGGTTGCACTACAACATTCTTTTGGTTTGGTACAGGCTGTTTAGGAATAAGGAGCAGTCAGTTTGAGTATATTAAAAAGTGGAGAAGGGGTATGCAGTTTTTATTTCCGGAGACAGGGTGTCGTGTATGCACTGTCAGGAAGAAACGGGTATTAGCTTACGAAGAGTAAATAAAAATTTTAAAATTCAAAATGTATTCAGCTTAAAAGATAATCCTCTTTGTTGTTTTATTGATTTTGCGGATTGCAATCAAATTGAATTGATGAATATTGTTGACCACCTGGAAAGCTTTGCATCAATTCCCGTGATTTTGTATGTTAACGGCAAATTTTGTTCAATCAAAAACATGGCGGACGGTTTTTCCTGGTACAAGGGACGCGCCGGTTGGAATACTGTAGCTTCTTCCATGATGAATTTGGAGCCTTCCTGCAAAAGCGGCTATAAGGCCAATTCGTGGCGGCTTGATTTTGAGTCAAAGCTTGAGCTTGCGTCCTGCGGTAACGAAAACGTGCTTATACTTGGTCCAAGCGGTGCGGGAAAAACTTGGACCGCGGAAGAGATTCACAAAAAGTCGCCCAGAAAAAATTCTGTCTTTGTAAATGCAAGTGCGGCTGAATTTAATTCCGGCTTAATAGAAAGCCAGCTTTTTGGCAGCGTAAAAGGAGCCTACACAGGTGCCTGTGGAACAAAGGGGCTTTTTGAAGAAGCAGACGGGGGCACCCTCTTGATAGACGAGGTTGCGGAACTTCCCTACGCTTTGCAAAGCAAGCTTCTGCGTGTAATAGAAAGGCGCACCTATTGCAAGGTTGGCTCCACAAAAGAAATTCCCTTTGACTGCAAGCTTATTTTTGCCACGAATGCAGACATAAAGACTTTGGTTGCCAAGAAAAAGTTTAGGCAGGACTTGTATTACCGCATTAGCCAGCTAAAGATAGAGCTTCCTTCCCTTAGCAGCCACATGGAAGACGTGGGTCATCTTGCCAGGGAATTTGCCCTTTGCTGCGGAGTTTCTTGCTCTGAGGCTGCACAGGAAAAGCTTGAGCACAGGTCTTGGCCTGGAAATGTAAGGCAGCTTAGAAATACAGTTGAACTTGCCAGCACTTCCTGCAAGGTTCATGGGCGTACGGAAATCTTGCCGGAAGACCTTTTGTTTGCCGATTGAATTTTTTGCCGGCTATTGCTGCTTTTCCACAAGGGCTGCTGCTTTTGTAAAGATTTTTTCTATATACTGGGCTTCTCCTTCTGTGGTTGCGGCTCTGGACAGCATGTTGCGCCAGAACATTTCCATTTGGGGGCGGCCTGTGCGGACAAAAAAGCCTATCTTTTGCAGGTTGTCTGCAATACTCTTTACGGTGCGGTCAATGCGCTCAAGGCTAAGGGGAGTGTAGCCTGTCTGGGAGCTGTTTTTTTGCCTGAACAAGTGGTAGCAGACAAGTTGTACGGCATGGCTTAGGTTAAGGGAGGGGAATGTGTCGCAGGAAGGGATTGTTACGCCCATGGTGCATTCAAGAAGCTCGTCGTCTTCTAGGCCGGTTCTTTCGTTGCCAAAGACAACTGCCACTTTGCCGCTTGTTAGGGAATCCGCCAGGGAAGCAAATTCTTCGGGCAAGAGCAGCTTGTTCATGCGCTTTTTTCCACGCCGCCTTGTTGTTCCCGCAGCACAAGCGCAGTCGGCCGTAGCTTCTGTTATGGAAGAATAAAAAGTTGCATTTTCATAAATGTTTGCCGCATGGATTGCAAGAATGCGCACCCGCTCTTCGTCTATGTCTTCTTTTTTACCGACAATACGCAGGCAGGAAATACCGCTGTTGGCCATGGCTCTGCAGACGGCACCTATGTTACGGCTTTCTTCTGGCCGGGACAAAACAATTACAATGTTGTTCAGATTCATGCAATGACTATAGCACTTTGCAACCGTTTGTACTATAATCAATCTTGAATTACGGAAAGTGTATGAAAAATGCGGTTGTAATCGGTGGAACAAGCGGAATTGGCTTTGAGCTGGCAAAAATCCTCTGCAAAAATGAATGCTCTGTTTGCGTAACTGGCCGCCACGACCCTAAAACCAAAGATCTGGAATTTATCCCGACAGATTTTATAAGCGGAAACACCCACTTGGATTTGAATGAATTTCCCATGTTAAGGGAAAAACTTTGCAAAGCGGATATTCTTTGCGTAAGCTATGGGCCTTTTGTTCAAAAACCGCTGCATCTTACCACTGCCCAGGACTGGCAGACCCTTGCCCTTTATGATTATGCCCTTGCCGGAATAGCGGTAAGTTCTGTTCTTCCGGGTATGATGGAAAGGAAATTTGGCAGGATTGTGCTTTTTGGCGGTACAAGAACGGAAAGCGTGCGCTCTTACAAGACAAATGCGGCTTATGCGGGGGCAAAAACTGCAATATCTGTATTGGTCAAATCTGTTTCTGCCGAATATAGAAAATATGGGGTAACTTGCAACGCTGTCTTGCCTGGTTTTGTGAACGGTGCAAAAGACAAAAGCGATGCAATTTCTGCAAATTCTGTGGCCCAGTCGGCATTTTACCTTATTCAGAATGAAAATTTGAACGGGGTGCTGCTGAATGTTGACCGCGGATGGCAACCATAGCGTGGTAAAGCAGTATTTGTCGGCTTTATAAACTTTTGTTGACGAACTGTTTTAATTGGTGTAAAATATATTAAAAGGGACTGTTGACAGGTATTCCTGAAAAACAGTTGGAGGAATATGGCTAACAACAACGAACTTGTTTCTGGTTTTGATGATGAGAGAGATGACAGCTTAAAAATACAGTTAGAAAAAATTGAGGAAATAAACAGTTGCGTTGCCATTACATTAAATGGTTATATCGATACCTACAATTCTGTTTACTTTCAGAAGCAGATTGGCAAAGTTGTAACGACCGGCTATACAAACCTTATCTTTAACTGTTCAAGCCTAAATTATGTTTCCTCAACCGGCATTGGTTCCTTTACGGCCTTCCTTAAGCTTGTAAAACCAAAGGGTGGAGACATTGTCCTTCTGAACATTCAGCCAAAAGTCTATGAAGTTTTCCAGTTGCTTGGCTTTAGCCAGTTCTTTAACATTAAGGAATCTTTGGACGATGCAATTGACTTCTTTAGGACAGGAACTTCCGTAGAAAATTCCATATTCCCGAAGATTTTTAACTGCCCTGTTTGTTCACGCCGCCTTAAGGCAACAAAAGCGGGTCGTTTCCGTTGTTCTGACTGCAAGTCAATTCTTGCAATAGACCAGCAGGGACACGTTTTCTTGGGATAAGTTATTTTTTTTGCAAAGACAAGCGGCTTCTTTTTGGGCCGCTTTTTTTGTTTTAAAGCCTTTGCCAAGATTTTCTTTGTGGATTAAATGATTTTGTGCAGCATTTATAAGCTTCCTTAAAGATTCAAAAGTGAATTTGTTGTGGATAAGTTGAAGAAAAATAATGGAATTCTGTGGAAAAGTAAAATTTCGTTTTTTTTGCCGTCAAATTTCTTTTTACAGAATAGAGATTCTGATTTTATTTTCTTGTAATACAATGAAATAATACCAAAATACACCCAATCTGCATAACTCTGCGTAATATATTGAATTATAAACAATCAGGTGAAGGGCTGCTTTTGCAAAGGTACCAAATTGTGGAAAACTTGTGTCTAAAATATGAATAAAGAGTGCTTTCCTGTGGAAAAGTGGGCTTTTGTGAGCCTTAAGCACCGGCTTCTTTTGCATATCCTCAAACAAAAGGCCTGTAGCCCGGATTGGAAGGGGCCGTTAGGCGACCGGCCGCAAGGACGGTCCGCGCCCGTAAGGGGGCAAGCCCTGCAAAGCCGGATTTGAAATTTTCTGGGGCTGGCCAAAAAGTTCAAAAAAATGCCATGTTGGGCTAGCTGGAAATTTTGTTGAAAAAGCCTTGGCTGTGGCAGGCCATACTTTTTGGACAGACACACAGTAAAAAAAGAAAGGCAGCTCCAGAAAAAAATACAGAAAAGTCGATTTCAGTGATTTTTAGGATGTCTCCATTGTTTTTTAAGCGTAATCGTGTTATTCTAAAAGTAAATGAATAGAAAATCTCCTGCGCGTAATGCGTTAAATTTATTTCTTTATTTTTGTATGATCGTAGTAGCCTTTACATTGATTTGTGCTGCCGTCTTTACGGTTTATAAATTGTGCTCAAGGCTTGTTTCGGGGCACGGTTCGGTTTCTTTTGATCCGGTGCTTTTTGTCCGCGGAATATTCATGTTTGCTCCGATCGTGTTGATTGCGAGCGGCTCTTTTATGCTTTTCTATCTTATGCGCCATTCTTCCTCTTCGTGGCTGCCTTTGATTGTTTACATTATTTTGTACGGAACTTCGTGGTTCATTCTTATTCCTATGGATTTGACCATGGAAAAGAAATATTCGGAAAAGCATACTTTGCTTGAGGAATACAATTCAAAGCGGAACATTGTTTTGTCTTCCGGCTATTTTAGGGATTTGTACCAGCAGAAGGATGGAAACCAGCAGGGAGAAAAATCTGTTTGGTATTATTCAAATGTAGAAAAGAGCAATGTTGCGACCGGCCTTGCGATTGACTTTGGTACGGCTTCCGGTAAGGGCACAGGTTCACTTTACACCTTTAGCGATGCAAGCTTGGATTTGTCCCAGAATGAATTTTCGGATCCGCTCATAGAGAAAAACGTAAAGATGAATCCGGTTGTTGACTATACGGTTGGATTCCTTAGACTTACCAGCATTATTTTGAGGAAGTCTTTCTTTGCGGGTCCCCTTGCCTGGTATGCATACCTTACTATGGCTCTTGCCCTTCTTTCTGTTGCAGGTGTTAGGCATATTTCCAAGTGGAGGCTTGTAAACCTTGTTGCCATTTCCTTCTTTAGCATAGCAATTGTTGTTATTAACAATCTTATTTATACAGACTCCATAATGAATCCAGTTACTAATTTTATGAACGACCTTCTTTCCGGAGTGCCCATAAAGACTGCCAATCCATTTGCCGTTCTGTTCAATCTTTTGACATTCCTTGTTCTTACGATTGCCGGAATAATACGCGACATACAGCACAGGATTGAAGTTGCAGAAGAAGAAATAATAGAGGATTTGTAAGATGAAAAAAATAATTAATATGCTAATAATCTATACCATTCTGATTTATTTGTGCTGCCTTGGCGTTTCTTTTGCTTACAGGCCTATCCCGGAACTGGTAGAGGGTATGTCCACAAAATACCGCTTTGTGCGCTCCATTTATTATTTTTTGATTTTGCTTCCTTCCATTTTCTTGAGCGGATTTGCTGTTTCTTGCGCGGCAAACTGGCAGCATCACACCGGCAACTCTAAGAAAAGGTTTTCTATGGCTATGCTTTTGCGCTACCGCAACGTAGTCTTGATTTCTATTGGTTTGGTTTTTATTCTGATGATGAACGCGGAGGTTTTAAAGCCTCTTGTTAAGGATAAAAAAGAATGGATGGAAAAGTCCCCGTCTGAACTTAAGTATTCTTTGGAAACGGCTAATTTTTATCTTATCCAGGCGGAACTGGGGCAGGACCCTTACCAGAATGCTCAGCTTGCCGTTCAGTATGCAAACAGGGCTTTTTCTATTGCTCCTTTAAATTCAGATGCGATTCTTGCGCTAAAGAAATCCAAGGATAAGCTTGAACTGGAAAAGACAAGGACATTCGCTTCTGCAAAAAGGCGTTCTGCTGACGATTCTGACGAAAAGAATTCAGAGCTGGACCGTTCCTATACGATTAAGGAGCTGGTTCAAAAGTCTAAGGATTGTGCCGCTCAGGAGATGTGGTTTGAGTCGCATTATTGGGCTGCTCTTGCGGTTGAAGCCTGCAAACAGGAAGGCATTACCGTGGAAGAAGCTGTTGTCCTTGCAAACGAGGCATGGGAAAGGCTAAAGGATCCACGCGGAGAAGACACAAGGGAAGAAAACGAATACTTTAGGGATAAAAAGATTGCTTACGACTGCTACATGACAAAGCAGTATCTGGAAGCCTACTACCGCTTTAAGAATCTTTCCAAGCCGGAGAGAAAGCATCCTGATGACCCGGAAGTAAAATACTTTTTGGCGCTTTCCGAGAATGCTCTTAAGAACAGCTACTTCTTTATTGATGAAACAGAAAACATGGCAAAGAGGGAAAATACCCACGACATATATTTTGCCCACGAAAATCCTGACGGTACAAAGGACGTTATCTACATAAAGGGTGCCTTGGACGTAAAGGAAACTGGTGGAGATGTTCGCTACCTGGATGGTCTTACAGTTATAAGCTATTCAAAGGGCGGTTCTTTCCTTAGGCAGATGTTTGTTCCTATTGCAAAGGTTGTTTCGCAGCCTATAACTTCCCTGCCGGAAGATTCACTTAAGGAGCTTGGCATAAACAAGAAGTGGAAGAATGTTCCTTTTGTAATGCTTAAAGCCGTTGACCGCGAAGATGAATCAAAGATTAGCGAACCTGTTTATACCTACACAGAGACCGGTTTGCCGGAAGCACTTGCCAAGGCAGCTAACATAAAATCTTTTGAGGTAAAGACTGCTGCAAATATAGTTCCATTTTTTAATACGGGTAACACATTCATTTTGCCAATGTCCTACAGCGATTTTTCCAATGTGAACGACGCTGCATCCGGTCCTGAAAAGATGAATATTTTGGCTTTGCAGAAGTTTATAAAGAATGCTGCTGGCTACGGATTTTCTACGGAGGTTTTCCTAAAGAACCTTGTCTGCCGCGCTGTATATCCTCTTTTGCTGCTGGTGCTTTTTGTCTTTGCTGCCTGCATGGGCTGGAACTACCGCATAGAAGTTGATGCTGAGCATTTTAAGTTCCGCTGGCTCTTTTTGATTCCTGTATACGGCTTGTTGATGTTCTTTATAATTGAGCTTTGCCAGTACATGTTCAATACTGCCAACTATGTAATTGTAAGCGCATTTGGTGGGGCTGGACTTTTTGTTGCTGCAGTGCTTTACATAATCATATTTGCCGTTATGTCTTTGATTTTTATGTCACGAAAGGAATAGGGCTTTCTTAGGAAATTCGGAAATTATTGCGGCGCTTGCCTTTAAAAATCAAGATGTTCATTTGCTGCCATCCATGCCTTGTGGGTGGCGCTTGCGGGGTTGCGGTCGCAAAGCTCCCTCCATTGCTTTGCAACCCGCCTGCGGCGGGCCCCTCCAGTGCCTGCCGTGCTTGGTGTTGCTGCAATTTTTATGACACTTCCACGCGCTCTATGTGTGCGCCAAGGCTTTGCAGGCGTTCAACAAGATGCTCGTATCCGCGTTCAATCTGGTAAACGTTGCTTATTCTGCTTTTTCCGTGAGCAGCCATCGCCGCTATGACCATTGCCATTCCAGCTCTTACGTCCGGGGAAACAAGATGGTCTCCGTGCAGGGTGCTTGGACCGGAAACAACTGCCCTATGTGGGTCGCAGAGGGTAATTCTTGCACCCATGCTGATAAGCTTGTCTACAAAGAACATTCTGCTTTCAAACATTTTTTCAAAGATGAGGACTGTTCCGCCTACCTGGGTTGCAACTACCGTCATTATTGAAGTTAAATCCGGCGGGAATCCTGGCCAAGGACTGTCATCTATTTTTGGAATCATACCGCCAAGGTCTGTGTTCACCTTTAATTCCTGATCGGAAGAAACGGTAAGAGTGTCGCCTTCTATGTCCCACCTAATGCCAAGTTTGCTGAAGGAAATTTTTAGCGGGCGCATGTCTTTTGCATTTACGCCTGTTATTGTGATGGAGCCTTTTGTTGCCGCCGCAAGACCGATGAATGAACCAATTTCCATAAAGTCTGGGCCTATTGCAAAGTCTGCACCGTTAAGCTTTTTTACTCCGTCAATTACAAGTATGTTTGAACCTATTCCGCTTATCTTTGCGCCCATAAGGTTGAGCATGTTGCACAAGTCCTGAACGTGAGGTTCACTTGCAGCATTTGTAATTTCTGTTCTGCCTTCTGCCAGTACCGCCGCCATAACTGCGTTTTCTGTAGCGGTAACGGATGTTTCGTCCAAAAACAATTCTTTGCCGACAAGTTTGTTTGCGGTAAATTCAAATTTGTTGGTAACGGCTACGCGTGCACCAAGTTCTGTTAGCGCAAGAAAGTGTGTGTCCAGCCTGCGCCTTCCTATAACATCGCCACCCGGAGGAAGCATAGAAGCTTTTCCTGTTCTTGCAACGAGTGGGCCTGCAAACAGAATGGAAGCACGTATTTTCTTTGTGTATTCGCTGGGAATATCCGTTCTTTTTATTTCTGCCGCAGTGATTTTCCAGATGTGGTTGCCACCTTTTTCTACCTTTGCACCAAGAGCCTTAAGAATCTCAAGCATAACGCCTGTGTCTTCTATGTCCGGAATGTTCCTTAGAGTGACTGTCTCTTTTGTAAGAAGTGCTGCTGCAATACATGGAAGGGCCGCATTCTTGTTGCCGCTTGCCTTGATTGTTCCAGAAATAGGATAGCCGCCTTCTATTGAATATTCATACATAAAAATCCCCTATTTTGCCCATATTTGAATTAGTTTTATTAATACGTCGGTAGCTTTAACCATTTGGCTTAAGCTTGCCCATTCGTAGCGAGAGTGATAGGAATGCCCACCGGTAAAGATGTTTGGGGTAGGAATGCCCATTTCGCAAAGCCTGGAACCGTCTGTGCCTCCGCGTATTGGAGTGAAGACCGCTTCCACACCGGCTTCTTTGTATGCCTGTACAAGATTTTGCACAACAAGAGGGTGTTTGTCCAGAGTTTGCTTCATGTTAAGGTACTGCTGCTTATGCAAAACTTCCGCTTTGCCGCCGAATGAAGATGCAGTTACCGCCGCAAGTTCCTCTACAAACTTCTTACGCCTTTCCATGCCGCTTGTGGTAAAGTCGCGCAGGATTAGGCTTACGAAAGATTTTTCTATTGAACCGCCAATTTCCATTGGAGCGTAGAAGCCCTGGTAACCGTCTGTTGTTTCTGGAGCCTCTTGTCTGGGAAGGTTTGCCGTAAAATAAGAAGCCATTGTTATTGCATTCACCATGTCTGGACGTGCAGAGCCTGTGTGTTTTGAAAGCCCGGTAAAGACAATGTCTGTCTTAAAAGCGTTAAAACATTCTGTTTCCAGTTCGCCAATATGACCGCCGTCTACAGTGTAGGCACATTTTGACTTTACAAGATCAAGAGGAACGTTGTCCATTCCGTGTCCAGTTTCTTCATCTGGTGAAAATAGAATTTCTACAGGACCATGCTGAATTTCCGGGTGGTCAATAATGTATTTGCAGGCTGTCATTATTTCTGCAAGACCGGCTTTGTCGTCTGCTCCAAGAAGTGTGCTGCCGTCGCTTGTTATTATAGTGTCTTTTTCTTGGCCGGCAAGTTCAAGGGCTTTGTCCTTTTGCGGATCGAGCGTAATGCCGTATGGAAGCTGAATTGCTTTTCCGTCGTATTGCGGATGAACTATGGGCTTAACGTCTTTTCCGCTTACTTCTTCAACAGTGTCTATGTGGGCAAGCAGACAGATGGAAGGCTTTTGTTCTAAACCGGGTGTTGCCGGAATATATGCGTAGGTGTAGCAGAAGGGTGTTGTCTGAACGTTTTTAAAACCTGCATCCTTTAATTCTGAATTTAGCATAGCCGCCATTTCTTTTTGCTGAGGCGTGCTGGGCTGAATTCCTTTGTCCGCTTCTTCACTTGAACTTTCGCTGTAGGTCTTTACATAGCGCAGAAAGCGTTCAAGCAAGTCTTTGGAAATGGGGGACTGGGAAATGTAGGTTGAAACGTCTTGCATACTAACAGAATAGCGAATTTTTGCCCGCGGTGCAATCGGTGGATTTGTACGGTGCTTTTACTTAGCGGCGGGTTCAAACCAGTTTTCTACCTGCAAATCGCTTACTTCCTGGATTGCGGTAAAATGCCTTGTGTTGCGGGTTACCAAAACCATGTGGTTTGCAAGGGCGATGGAAGCTATCATGCTGTCTTCTTTTTGGGTTGGCTTACCAATAGCTTCCAGCTTTGCCCTTAATACCGCTTGAATGTCAGCAGTCTTTTCCGTATAGCTTTTTATCTTGAAATTTTCATAGACATCATCCTTTATAAATTTTTCAAGATACTTTTTGTTTAGTCCGTCTGGCATCCGGTATAATCCAAATAGCAATTCATGCCATACAGGAGTACAGATTGCACAGTCAGAATTATGCTCTCCTATTTTTTTTATAACGTTAAAATTTGGTTCAGGTTTTATTATTTCTGAAACGATATTAGAGTCCAAAAGATAGTGTGGTTCTTCATCAGCGTAATTAGTCATCAAATACTCCATCAAAGACATGGCTTTCGTATGTATCCATGCTGTTATCCCTTACGTCAAAAATCTTGTCTACATCTTCGTTGGTAATAAGACCTGCGGTTTTTCTGCGGAACTCTTCAGCTCGGTCAAGAATAGTCTCTTTGCGGCTCCTGGAAAGCATACTGCTGTAGTCTTCAAAAGAAATAAGCACGCCAACCGTCTGGTTTCGTCGGGAGATAAAAACTGGGCCTGTCTCTTCTGCCTGGTGCATAAAAAGCGGCAGTTTGTTTTTTACTTCATAAATTGGGACCGTGTTCATAAATTCCTCCTTACAATTATGGTACAAGCAAATAGCTATAAAGTCAAGTTTAAAATAGCTATTTAAAGTCCATACATAAAGCTTTTTTGACAAGTCTTAAACCCTCATGCTATAGTTTTTATAGCAAAGAGGAGATTCTATGAAGAAAATTATTGCCTTTGTTCAGTTTGTAGTGCTATTGCTTTGCTTTACGGCTGCAAAAGAAAAAGATGTCCCCAAAGTGCAAAAGACAATGCCTTTTACCAAGGGAATAAATCTAACCGGTTGGCTTGAAGGCTATAGCAACAATAACTGGCGCTCCGACCTTTTTGGAAAGCAGGACTTTGAAGACATAAAAAGTCTTGGCGTTGAGATTGTGCGCATCCCGATTTTCTTTGAAGAATTCAGCTCTGGTGCTCCTGACTACATTGTTGAAGACTGGCTGTGGCAAAAAATAGACAATGCTGTTGAATGGTGTACGGAACTTAAGATGTACATGATAATAGACTTTCACAATGACTGCGGCTATAAAAGCAAAACAAAACCCAAAGTAGAAGACATGCTTTTAAAAGTCTGGAAACAGGTTGCCGAACGCTACAAAAATTCCGGTGAATACGTACTTTACGAGATTATGAACGAGCCCCATTTTGAAAGTGGAAACAAGGCATCCGATGTCGCAAAGTGGGGAAAGCTCCAGGGCAATGTGCTAAAGGCAATCCGTGCTGTAGACAAAAAGCACACCGTAATTGTTTGCGCGGAAGATTATTGCTCCGTTAAATATCTTCTAAAACTTCCTGATTACAAAGACGACAATCTTATTTACAACTTCCACGACTATACGCCTATGCTCTTTACCCATCAGGGTGCCAGCTGGGCAGGATTGGAAAATGTCCGCCACATTCCATTCCCCTATTCAGAAGAAAAAATGCCGGAAATGCCAAAAAAGCAAAAGGAACAAGGCTGGATAGAATCATTGTTTGCAAACTACAAGACGGAGGGCATCGAAGAAAATCTTGTAAAACCTCTTGATGAAGCAGTCAAATTTGCAAACAAGCGCGGGGTAGCCCTAATGTGCAACGAATACGGTGTTGTTATGACCTATGCAGACAGCAGCGAGAGGGTCAACTGGTACCGCCTTAAGGGAAAATGGATGGAAGAAAGAAATATTTGCCGTGTAAGCTGGGACTACAGGGACAAACTGGGAGTCTTTACCAACGACAGCTGGTTTCCTACCCGTGCAAGGTTTCCCGAAGACTTGAATGTTGAACTTATAAAAGCCATGGGGCTCAATGTTCCTCCGATAAAATCCAGGGCAAGACATTCTTGGCTTGAAAATGCAAAAAAAAGCGGCGACTATACAATTTACAGAAATGGTTTTGCAAAGGGAACTTATCCCGGCGGATGGTGCAAGTCGTTAAGAATCAACAAAAAGGATAGTGCAAGCGGAGAAACCTGCATCTATATTGAAAAGGCAGAAAAATTCAATGCTGCAGGCTGCTTCTTTGGAGAAAGCTGTAACTTCTCTTCTCT
>JAGACC010000384.1 GCA_017614295.1 Treponema sp. | reverse complement strand
GCTATTCAAGCGCTCCGAAAAGGCACTTTTGTGCTGCAAGAAAATCCACGCGATTCTGCATGAATACAACAAGACCAAGTGTGAAGAAGAGCAAATCCTGCTATGCGTTGGGCTTGGCTATGGTGACATTCTGAACATTGGCTTTGCGGATGTTTTTGGCGCAGAAGTGAATGCCGCAAGCAAGCTTGGCGAAGACACGGCAAAGTCTTGGGAAATTCTTGTAACCGAAAACGTAAAAGATGAAGTTGAAAAGCTTTCCGGAGACAAGGACCTGTCTTTTGACTTTGAGCAGATTGATTTTGTTCCGCCCGGAGCCAAGCGTGCCTACAAGGTAAGTTTTTAGACAGCGGGCGTTGTCCGCACGCTACGCGTGCTATCGAGTTACTTCGTAACTCGCGGATTTATATTCTAACACCAATCCCCCTTGGGGCGTTGCGGGGCTTAGCAAAGGGATTGTCCCGCAGAGGGGGTAGGCGGAAATGAGGAGCGTGCGCATGCATGCGACGAATTGGAGCCGAGGGGGAGACCTCCCCCCTTGTAGATAATATCGAAGGGGATATTCAAAATAAGTCTTTGAGCATCCCCCTTTTTTTGTTCAAAGATTAATGGTGGAACAAACGCACTCCGGTAAAGGCCATGACCATGCCGTACTTGTCGCAGGCCTGGATTACGTTGTCGTCACGGATTGAACCGCCCGGCTGGGCTATTACCTTTGCACCGCTTCTGTGGGCACGCTCAATGTTGTCTCCGAATGGGAAGAAAGCATCGCTACCTACAGCTACGTCCGTATTCTTTGCAATCCATGCCTTGCGCTCTTCTTTTGTAAAGACTGCCGGCTTCTGGGTAAAGAAATTCTGCCAAACTCCTTCTGCAAGAACATCGTCGTAGTCATCGCTTGTGTAAACATCGATTGTGTTGTCGCGGTCTGCACGCTTTATGTCGCTCTTGAAAGGAAGGTTCAAGACCTGGGGACTCTGGCGCAGCCACCATTTGTCTGCCTTGTCTCCTGCCAAGCGTGTACAGTGTATGCGGCTCTGCTGACCGGCACCAATACCGATTGCCTGTCCGTCTTTTACGTAGCATACGCTGTTTGACTGGGTGTACTTTAGGATTATGAGAGAAATAAGGAGGTTGTCGCGCTCTTCTTTGCTCAAGGTTTTGTTCTGGGTAACGATGTTTTTAAGGCATTCGTCGTTAAGCTGAATAAAGTTGTGTCCCTGTTCAAATGTTACGCCAAAAACCTGCTTGCGTTCAAGGTCTGCCGGTTTGTAGGAAGGGTCTATCTGGAGCACGCAGTAGCCACCCTTTTTCTTTTCCCTAAGGATTTCGAGGGCATCTTCATCGTATGCAGGGGCAATGATTCCGTCGCTAACTTCTTTTTTTACAAGCAGGGCGGTTGACTTGTCGCATTTGTCGCTAAGGGCAATAAAGTCTCCAAAAGAAGACATTCTGTCTGCTCCGCGGGCACGTGCATAGGCGCAGGCTAGTGGGGAAAGCTCTGCATCTGAGTCTACAAAGTAAATCTTTTTTAAAGTGTCGGAAAGGGGTCTTCCAACAGCAGCTCCGGCTGGGGAAACATGCTTAAAAGATGTTGCGGCAGGAAGTCCTGTAGCTTCTTTTAGCTCTTTTACAAGCTGCCATCCGTTCAGGGCATCAAGCAAGTTGATAAAACCGGGTTTGCCGTTTACTACTGTAATCGGTAAATCGCCTTCTTCCATAAAAACCCGCGCAGGCTTCTGGTTGGGGTTGCATCCGTACTTTAATTCAAGTTCTTTCATGGCATGATTGTACTATATTATCGCGGGAGTTGCAATTAAGGAGAGTGCAGCAAAAATTTATTTGCTAATCCGTATATTCGTAAGGGCGCACTGGTCACCGGTAAGAGATACATAGACTTCCGGGAAGTCTTCCTTTAGAACCGTAACGCTCTTGATGAAAATGCCGGAATTTTCCGTAACCAGGGTAATCTTTTTTCCGTTGCGGCGGAGAGACACTTTGCAGTCAATACCTTTGCGGTTGGCATCCTTCCAAGCATCCCAGCCTTCAAAGTCATTGTTTTTGCTGATTACGAGTGTATTTTCTGCGTTTGCATCCGAATCCCAAGTTTCACCGTCAAACCTTACCAGAACAAATTCGCGGAAATTCTTACCGTTCATCTTTTTGTCATCAGAATAGAAGAGGGAAATAAATGGACAGTGCCAGATAAGCCTTGCCGTAACAAAGCTTTGCGAATGGAAGGTTATATCCATGCCGTCTTTTACGGTAATAGCCTCGCTCGCAGCAGTCCTCCAGCCGTTAACCTGAACGTTGGGAATGTCGCCTTCCGGTCCGTTAAGATAAGAAATTTCTTCTGCAATACGGGGAATAAGGTTTTCCTTTGCAGGCACAGAATCATTGTGCACCTGAACGTTGGAGATAAAGCAATTCTCTCCGGTAATAGAAATGTAGGAATAGCAGGCAATGTATTGAAGGGCAATAACAGTCTGCACGGTCTGGAATTTGTTGGAAACCGTAATCATAACATGGTCTTTTTGCCTTACAGTCTCAATGTCCCAGTCAATTCCATTCTTGTATTCCTGAACCCAGTCAGCCTCACCTGCCAACTTTTTTGTCACTTTGCTTTCCACCTTGCGGGCTGTTACACATTCAGTCTTTCCGTCCAGGCGGATTGTAGCGTATTCAAGATAAAGCAAATCCTTGCGCTTGAATTCCGTCTCGTGAACCCTGGCGTCCAAGGAATCAAAAAGTATAAGGGTAGGAATGGAATCTTCGCAGATGAATTTTTCGTTGGCTTTGCTTCTCATGTGAATTCTTGTGATTGAATCCGTAAGAAGAATGCCCTCCGACTTTTCCTGGCGGTACTTGGTGCAGTTAAGTTCATTCTTACCCGCAAGCTCGCGAACTTCCTGGTACTCCTTCATCTTGTATTCTGTATCTACATCAATAAGATGGAGCATCATCTTTGCGTAAAATGGATCAAACTGGCTGTCTATTCCCTTTACTATTTCTTCGCGAACCTTCTGCTGGGGTATGGGGTCTCTGTAGCTGCGTTTGGACGTCATTGCATCATAGGCATCCGCTACGGCTATAATTCTTGCAATATCCGGAATGTCTGTTCCCTTTAAGCCTTCCGGGTAACCGCGGCCGTCATAGCGCTCATGGTGATAGTGGGCACCAATGCTAAGATAGGGGGACTCGCCTATGCTTGAAAGAATCTGGTTTCCTATTACAGGATGCTTTTTTATCTCCGAAAATTCCTCTTCTGTAAGGCGGCCTTCCTTGTTGATTATTTTCCGGGGAACACCAATTTTTCCTATGTCGTGCAGCAAACCGGCAAAATAAATTTCATCACATTCCTGTTCTGACTTTCCAGCCATAGCCGCTATCTGTTTGGAATATTCCGCTACCCTTGCCGAATGACCATGGGTATACTTGTCCTTTGCATCGATTGCAGTTGCAAGAGCTTCCGCCGTCTGTTCAAACAAGGTGTGCATCTTGTGCTGTTCCTGCTTTAGCATTTCTATCTTAATATTATTGGCGTGCTCAACGGTTTTGTTCATATCCACAATAACAAAGATGTAGAGCAGGATTACAAGGCCAACAATCGTAAGGTTCTGCAAAGAAATTCCGTAGGCAAAAAACTGGACGACTATGGAAAGAATAGGTCCAAGGTCAAACAAAATAAGCGGAATCCTTACAAGCGGTCTAAGCCTGTTGTGGTACTGAACAATAACTGAAAACTGCATCAGAAGGCATATATATGGAATTATGTAGCAGACAGGAAACCACTTGTTGCGGTAATAGCGGTTGCATTCGTCAAAGGCATAGTAAAGGCCGGTAAACTGGTTAACAACCAAAAGGACTGCCCCAAGGGCAAGAAAAATCCCCACGGCATAAAGCCTTTTGGGAACCTTGGGAAGCTTTCCTTCGCGCATGTACAAATCTATAAGATACAAGTTAAAAAAATATATGAGGAAGAGAGAAAGGAAAAATACCAGGAAGTTTGAAACCCTAACCGCCCACCAGCCAAACTGCGAAACGTTTCCGCGGTAAATGTAGGCATAGCGGTCCATCATCAGTAAAAGTGCTGCCCCTGCCTGTATTGCAACCAGACACATCCTTCTCTTTTTGGGCATGGACTTTGTAAGGAAGCTCAAAACGGCAAGAATGCTGCAGCTTCCGCTAAAGAATAGCATGAGACTTAATTGATTATGCCTTAGAAATTCCATCATGGCTCCGGGCTCTGCTTCCTAGAATGCCTTTATCTTAGCAAATTTTTTTAATCTTGCATATTGGATTTTTTAATTCGGCGGTAGGTAAGTCTTTCGGGGGGCTATCCAAATTCTGTAAAAGCGTCTGCAGAATCCCCATAAGAACTACACAAGTTTTGCAAAAAAAAGACCTGTCCAGCAAGCGCATAAAAGTTGCCAGACAGGTATGTTTAATTAGGCGTAGATTGGGCGAACGTTGATTACACCTTCTTTCTTGTTAAGAGCTTCTAGTGTAGCTTCGTCAACCTTTCCGTCTACATCGATAAGACAATATGCTATGTCGTTGCGGTTCTGGTCAACCATTCCGCTAATGTTAAGCTTTGCCTCTCCCAATACAGAGGTAAACTGGGCGATCATGTTTGGAACATTCTTGTGGGCAATGCAGAGGCGGGTTCCGTTTGCAGGGATTTCTGAATCCATCTTGCACTTTGGGAAGTTTACGCTGTTCTTGATTGCACCTGTTTCCAAAAAGTCGCGCAGCTGCTGAACTGCCATTACAGCGCAGTTGTCTTCCGCTTCCGGAGTTGAGGCTCCAAGGTGAGGCATACAGATTACGTTGTCGTTGTTCAAAAGCTCTTCTGCTGCAAAGTCTGTTACCATGCATGCAATCTTTCCAGACTTTATTGCTGCAAGAACATCTTCGTTGTTTACAAGACCGCCACGGGCAATGTTGATGATGCGCACACCAGTCTTCATGTTCTTGATTGTGTTTGCGCTGATTGTACCCTTTGTGTCTGGAGTTTCCGGAACATGAACCGTAATGTAGTCTGCCTTTGCAAAGAGTGTGTCCATTGTCTCTGCATGCTTGATTGCGCTGTTAAGCTTCCAAGCAGCGTCTACGGAAAGGAATGGGTCGTAGCCAATTACGTTCATGCCAAATTCAATTCCGAGGTTTGCAACCATTGCACCGATTGCGCCAAGACCTATAACACCAAGAGTCTTTCCCTTAAGTTCCTGACCAATAAAGTTCTTCTTGCCCTTTTCTGCGAGGCCTGCAATTTCCGCACCCTTACCGGCAAGTGTATTTGTCCACTTGTTGGCGGCAATAACAGGACGGCTTGCCAAAAGAAGAGAAAGCATAACAAGTTCTTTTACGGCATTAGCGTTTGCACCAGGTGTGTTGAATACAACAACGCCCTTCTGGCCAAGTTCCTTGAACGGAATGTTGTTAACACCAGCACCTGCCCTTGCAATTGCCTTTACGCTTGGGTCAAGTTCCATGGAAAGCATGTCGTGGCTGCGGACAAGGATTGCGTCCGGCTTTACGATTTCGCTTGCAATTTCATAGTCATCACGGGGAAAGTTGTCCAGTCCCTTTGCGCTTATTCTGTCCAATGTCTGAATTTTATACATATTTTTCTCCTTATAGGGGGCGTTGCGGGGGATACCCCCGCAGAAGGGGTAGCGAAAGACCGCACCGCGGGCTGTAGCGAGGGGAAGGCTTTCCCCCTTCTGCTAATAAATTTTGCTTAATTGCAAATTATGCATTTTCCTTTGCAAACTTCTTCATAAAGTCTACAAGGGCTTTTACTCCGTCAAGGGTCATTGCATTGTAAATGGAGGCGCGCATTCCGCCAACCAAGCGGTGACCCTTCAAGTTTACAAGTCCTGCAGCGGCAGCTTCTTTTACGAACTTGTCGTTGATTTCCTTTTCCTTTGCCTTAGATGCTTCGTCTTCTGCACCAGTTGAATACTTTGTAAGGAAAGGAACGTTCATAAGAGAGCGGCTTCCAACCTCTGTAGTTGCGTGGTAGAAGTTGCCTTCGTTGCCGTCCAGGTAGTTGTAAAGGTATTCAGCCTTTTCCTTGGTGCGCTTGAGCATTCCTTCTGCACCACCGTTCTTTTCTATCCAATGGAGAACTTTGTCCAAAACATAGATTGTGTAGCATGGCGGTGTATTGTACATGCTTCCGTTGTCCGCGTGAGTCTTGTATGCGAGCATAGTTGGAGTACCAGCGCGGCAGTTTTCCACTTCCGGGATAAGGTCTTCGCGGATGATTACGAGTGTAACACCGGCTGGAGCAAGGTTCTTCTGTGCACCGGCAAAGAGCAGTCCAAACTTGCTAACATCAAGGGGTTCGCTCAAAACGCAAGAAGAAATGTCTGCTACGAGAGGAATATTTCCTGTGTCAGGGATGTACTCGTAGTGGGTTCCCATGATTGTGTTGTTAAAGCAGATGTATGCATAGTCGTAGTCGCCGGAAATCTTTTCTACCTTTGGAATGTAGGAATAGTTCTTGTCTTTGCTGGAAGCGATAACGTCAACTTCAACGCCGAGCTTTTTTGCCTCTGCAGCAGCTTTTTTTGCCCAAACACCAGTCTCGATGTAAGCAGCCTTTCCGGTGTGAATGCCAAGATTCTGTGCAACCATTGCAAATTGTGTTGAACCGCCGCCCTGTACAAAAAGAACCTTGTAGTTCTCCGGCACATTCATCAGCTTGCGGATCATAGCCTCTGCATCCTCAATGATTGGTTCATAAGCCTTTGAACGGTGGCTCATCTCCATAACAGACTGACCTGTTCCGTTATAGTCCAACATCTCGGCCGCACATTCCTTCAACACTTCTTCCGGCAGGCAGCTTGGTCCTGCACTAAAATTGTACACTCTGCTCATCGCTTTACTCCATTGCATATAGTTTTTGTCTTTACCAGGCCCAGCCCGATAATGTAATTGCATAAAAAACAAACAAGCTAACCCTGCTGCCAAGCGCTCAATGTTTCCAAAGCAGTAAGCAGCGAAACATTCTCCACGTTTGTTGAACTTGGGACCGAAAGCACACAAGGCGTGTAGTTTACGATACCCTTTATTCCGCAAGCGGCAAGCCGGGCAGCTGTAGTTTGCGCTTCCTCGGGGTTAACCGTAAGAATTGCAAAAGCTATACCTTCGCTTTTTATAACGCTCTCCAGCATCGTAGTTGGATGCAGGGGAAAAACAGAACGAAGAACTTCCGTCCTGTTAACATTGCTGTCAAAACCGGCCACAATCTTAAAGGGAGAACCTTCAATCTCCATGTTGTCCAAAAGAACCTGACCCATACGTCCAAGCCCAACGATGCAACACTTCTGCAGCTCCTGTGAAATATTAAAGGCACGGCACAAAGCTTCCTTTAAATCTTCCGTCTTGTAACCGTTGCTCGCTCCGCACTTCACTTCCAAAAGCGAAATATCCCTGCGCACAACGGCAGCAGACCACCCGGTAAGTTCTTCTATCCTCTGAGAAGTAATTGTTTTTTCTTTTAGGCCCGCAAGAAGCCTCTCCAGTAAAACAAGCCTTCTTTTTGAAGGGCCGGGAATGGTTTTCATTACTTTAACACCCGAGCTGTGAATGTTTTCACAAAAAAACTGACTGCTTTTTTAGCAAGTTTTATGTATTCTACCGATTTGAAAAGTATTTATCCAGTAAAAATTCGTCAAAATTTTCTTTTCCGGGCAAAATTCAAGGAAATTTGGCAAAAACCAGGCCGAATTTGCAAATTGCGTGAATTTTATCACAATAAACCCAAGAACTGAGCCGCCATGGAAGGACTGAACTGCCCCTTGCCGCGTTGGGTGAATCTGTCGAACCCCGCAAGAAACGCCAATAAACCTACGCTGCCATGGAGCCCTGGGTTGCTTGCAACCACTAGTCCCGCGCAGCGGGATGAGGGTTACCGAAGGGCGGTTCTCGCAACGAAGTTTCAAGCGAACGGCGGTGGCGCAAAGGCATGAAGACTCGAATT
>JAGACC010000383.1 GCA_017614295.1 Treponema sp. | reverse complement strand
TACGCCCGATTGGAAGGGCGGCGGAGCCGTTGCAAAGCAATGGAGGGGGTAGGGCCCCCCGGAACCCTGCAAAGCGGGGAAAAAATGCCCTCCGTGGCATTTTTCCCCGTGAGTTTTCTTGCGAAAACTCACCAGTTTTTTTGCCAAGAAGCGACGCGCCGTCCATGGCGCTGACGGTTGTAGAAAAATGCCACGGAGACTGGCCGGTTCCGAAGGACCGGACACAGTTGAAGGAGGAGTGCCGTCCGAATTTCTATATAACAAAAAATTCTTTAAGCCGTTTTTTTTAAGGCCGATATTTTAGGGGAAGAGATTTAAATATCGTATTATGGAGGAGTTTATGCTTGAAATTTTAGCTCAGGTTCTTATTGCCGCCTGCATGGCATTTTTTGCTGTGGGTTCATTTCTTCTGAATTCCGGTAAGGACATAGGCGTCCGCTAATCTTCCGGCTCGGCTACCATAAGGTCCTGGTCGCTTTCGCTTTCATCAAGTTCATACTCATCGTCTTCCGCAGCCATTTTTGCAAGGTCGCTTAGCATTTGTGCGTGTGCCGCCTTTTGCCAGGTGCTTCCTGCCTCTCCCAGGGAAAGTGTCTGTTCTTCCTTGCGTTTTTCCTCTTTTGCAACTTCCGTTTTTGCAGCGAGGAGTAGGGCTGTTGCGGCGTCCGCTCTAAAGTGTAGCAGCTGGGCAAGTTCTGCTTCCGGGGCTTGGGCAAGGGCTTTTAGGTTTCCGTATTTTTTCATTAGGATTTTGTCCCTTTCTTTTCCTATTCCGGGCAGTTTTATGAATGGGGAGACCGTGTTTTCTTTTGTGCGTAGGTTCTGGTTGCGGCTGGTGGCAAAGCGGTGGGTTTCGTCTCTGACCCTTTGCAATAGCCTTAGTGCGTCGCTTCTTTTGGGGAGGCATACCGGCTGTGAGCTGTGGGGCCTCCATATTTCTTCGTCCCTTTTGGCAAGTCCTGCTATGGGTATGTCCGCTTCAAGTGCCTTTAGGATTCCGTCTACTGCGTTAACTTGTCCAATTCCACCGTCTATTAGCAGAAGGTCGGGGAGGGGCTTTTTTTCGTTTATAAGTCGGGTGTAGCGGCGGGATGTTGCTTCCCTCATTGACTGGAAGTCGTCTATGTAGCCGTCTGTTGTCTTTAGGCGGAAGTAGCGGTAGTTTTTTTTGTCGGGGTTTCCGTTGTAGAAGCTGATTAGCGATGCTACCGGGAATTTTCCTCCGATGTGGGCTATGTCGAATCCTTCTATTCTTACTGGCAGGCGGGGGAGTCCCAAAACCTTCTGAAGTTCTTCCATTGCGGGGAAGTCGCCCCTTTCCCTTACTCGGCGGATTATGTCTTCGCGGGCGTTTTCCTGTGCCATCTGTATTGCGGCCAGGTGCAGCTTTGCCTGTGGGATTGAAGGTTTTGCCACCACGATTTTGCATTCTATTTTATATGTTTCGCTGAACCACCTCTTCATTATTTCCATTCCGTCTTCCGTTACCACGTAGATTGAAGGGGGGATGTCTTCTTTTGCGGTGTAGTAGGATGCCATGAATTCGCCAAGGATTTCCGTGTCTTCGTTGAGCGTTATGGTTCTGTAGTTGTCCCTGCCAAGGAGTTTGCCGCTTCTAATTCTTAGCACGGTAAAGCTTACCAGTTCTCCTTCCCGCCAGGATGCTATGTAGTCGCGGTCTGAGCCGTCAAAGCTTTCCACTATGTTCTGGTTTTTAAGTACGGAGAGCGCCCTTAGACCGTCGCGGAGGCGTGCTGCCTTTTCAAAATTGAGTGACTGGGCTGCGGCCTTCATTTCGCTTTCAAGTTTTTTTGCCGTTTCTTCACCTTTATTCTCAAGAAGTGTACAGATTTCTTCGATAAATTCAGTATAGGTGGAGTGGTCTACCTGTTTGCAGCAGGGAGCCATGCATCTGCCGATGTGGTAATACATGCACGGCGAAGCCTTTTTTTTAAGGGTTTTGCAGTGGCGCAACGGATAAATTTCGTAAAGAGTGTCCGTAAAGACGTCCAGAGCGCTTGCGTCGGGGAAGGGGCCAAAGTATTTTGATCCGTCCTGTACAATCCTTCTGGTCTTGTAGACTCTCGGAAACTGTTCGTTCGTTACGCGCAGCACTGGGTATGATTTTCCGTCCTTCAAATCTATGTTGTAGCGGGGGGAAAATTTTTTTATGAGGTTGTTTTCCAGTAAAAATGCTTCATACTCATTGTTAGTAGTTATGTATTCAATTGAGCGGGCGTTGTGGACCAACAGCCTTGTCTTGATGTCCTTGCTTCCGCTAAAATAGGAAGAAAGGCGGTTCTTGAGGTTTTTTGCCTTGCCTACGTAAATGACTGTTCCTTCGGCGTTCTTCCACATATAGACACCGCTTTGGGACGGGGCTTTTAGGGCGGTCTGGTGAAGAATTTCTCTTGGATCGGACTGCGGGGATTTCTGCGGTGAATCTGAATTTAATTGCTGGTCGGAACTATGCATAAGATAAGAATACTTTTTTTAGCTATATTTTGTCTACTCTTTACAGGTTTTTCTTTTTCTGAGGAAAAGACACTGGTGCTTGGCGGTAAAACCGGGTGGGACAAGCTTCAGTCAATGGACGGTCTTGCTTACGGAAACGGACGCTTTGGTTACAGGAGCCTGGAGCTTGCCACAAACAGCCGCGCAATAGACCCGGAAAAGAGTGAGGTAACGGATCTTCTTCTTGACTTTGAGGAACCGGACGCTTCTTTTGCGGACAACGCAGGCAATTATTCGGTGGAAGAAAAGGCTTTTGTTAGCTCTTCCAAGGTAAAGATGGGCAAAGGGCAGCGATGAGCCGTGGAAACGGTGGAATTACCCTTAGCGGAAGCCCGGATTCCCTTTTTGGAAGCAGCGGCAGCAAGGGTTCTTTCCTTATAGAATTCTGGCTTTGCCCTTCAATTGCGGAAAACGGAGAGATTGTATTCTCCTGGCGCTCTTCAAGAATGGAGAACGACTACCTCCTTTACCAGATGATTTCTGCAAGCTTCTTTAGCAACCACTTGCGCTGGGAATTCATCAACGTATTCAACGGCTGGAAAAAGGACAACGGAACTGTTACCCTTTCATGCCTCCGCACTATAATCCCGGGAGTATGGGCTCACCATTCAATCAGCTTTGACGACGACACAGGCCTTCTTGAATACAGGATTGACGGTAAGATTGAAGCCCTCCAGTACATAACCTCAAATGGTCACGAGCACGGCGGAAGCGTATGCACCCCTTTGCTTGGTGTTAAGGCAAACATAGAAATCTGCCCCAAGTACACGGGCTTTATAGACGACTTTAGAATTCAGCGCACATCCCAGAGCGAAACTGCAAACTCCCTGCGCTACGACACATACAAGAGCAACGGCGGACGTTTTGTAACCCAGCCAATACTTATTTCCCGCGGGGCAAAACTTGAACGCTTGGATGCAATTGTCAACACTCCTTCGCAGACAGATGTGGCTTTCTATGTACGCGGCGGAGACAACCGCTTTGACTGGACGGACGACTACCCCAAGTGGATTCCTGTTAAGAACCACGAACAAATCAGCGGCGTAACAGGTCAGTACTTCCAGATTTCCGGCGATCTTTACCCGGACGGCGGCGGTTCTAGTTCTCCTTCCGTTACGGAAATAAAGCTTGCCTATACAGAAGTTCCGCTTCCTCTTCCACCATTCTCTGTGTTTGCGGATGCTGGAGACGGTGAAGTAACTCTTTCCTGGAGCTACTCTGTTGATGACCAGACTGGCGGCTACATTGTGTTCTACGGCGACAGACCTGGCGAATACCTTGGACAGGAAGCTTACGAGGGTGCATCTCCCCTGGACGTGGGCAATGTTTGCAGGATGAAATTTACTGGCCTTAAAAACGGTAAGATATATTATTTTGCGGTTGCATCCTATTCAAAGAGCGACGGTAAGATTATGGGCATACTTTCTAAGGAAGTGTACGCACGCCCTTTAAGAAAATAATAGGCTTGTTTTGAAACCTATAGCTATATTATAGAAAAAAGTGCGGAAACAAAAACAGGGGTCATAATATGGGCGAAACAAAGACAGACAATAAGTTGGTTTTGGACAGAGCAAAGGCAGCCGTGTTGGCGCATGACTATACACTTGCCGCTCGTTTGTATAAGAATCTTCTAAAAGACGACCCGACGAATGAGGATCTGCTTAACGATCTTGGAAGCCTCTACCAGAAGAGTGGACGCGATGCAGACGCAATTCCCCTTTACAAGCAGATTATAAGCGCAACCCCGGACAATGTTGACGCTTTGAACCATCTGGGTGGAATTTACCGCCGCCTTAAGAAGTTTGACCAGTCAATCGATGTGCTGGAAAAGGCTATCATTGCGGACGAAAACAACATACAGTCCTTCTACAACCTGGGCTTTACCTACAAGCTCATGGGCAACTACGAAGAAGCTCTGCAGTGCTTTAACCGCGTAGTGGAAGAAAACCAGGAAGACGTACTTGCCTACAACCACCTTGGTTCAATCTACGCCCTCCAGAACAAGCACGAGGATGCAGTTTCCTCTTACCAGCGCGGACTTAAGGTTGACCCCAACCATCCTATTCTTCACCTTAACCTTGCAAAAAGCTACGAAAAGCTTGGCCGCTTGGACCTTGCTTCTAACGAATACGAGGCATCCCTCCGCTCAAAGCCGGGCTGGCTGGAAGCAATAGACTCCTATGCAGACCTCATGCTTTCCAGGAACATGACAAAGAATGCGGCAGACCTTGTTGGACAGGCAATCATGCTGAACCCGCAGAACGTAAAGATGCACGCAAAAATGGGCGACGTCTACACAAGGCAGAACGGCTACGACGATGCGGAAGCAGAATACAACACAGCACTAAAGTGGGATCCGGACAACAAGAGGGTTCTTTCCTCACTGGCAGACGTATACGACCTCCACGGAAAGTCCAAGGATGCCATCCACACGATGAGCCACTACGAAAAGCTTGATCCGGAAAACAAGGAAATGCTCAAGCAGTATGCAAAGATTCTCTTGACCGCAGACAAGCTTTCCGCCGCAAACAAAAAGATTAACCAGATTCTTGACGAAAACCCGGAAGACATTCAGGCTTTGAACCTTCTTGGCCAGTATTACATTTGTTGCGGAGAAGACGACAAGGCAGACTCATGCTTTGAAAAGATAAAGATTGCAGACCCGGACTATACCGCATACTACAGGGACAGCGCACGCCGCTACAGCCAGAAGGGCAACTTTAAGAAAGCGGAAGAAGACCTTAAGAAATATCTGGAAACCAACTCCGAAGATGCAGCTGCAATAGCCATGCTTGCAGAAGGCTACGAAAAGCAGAACCGCATACAGGATGCCTACGATGCCTACGAAAAGCTCGGCTCCGTGGACAAGGACAACCGCCTCTACCGCGAAAGAATCGGCAGCGTAAGAACAAGCCTCTCCGCTCTTAACGGTGGCAAGAACGCACTCGAAGCGGATCAGGGTGAAGTTGATCTTTCCGTACTTGGAAAGGGTGGTGACCCAGATTCAGGAGTAAACGAAGAAGAAGTTGTTGTAATGCCGGAAGAAAACCCGGACATGAAAGTTTCCGATTTGGATCTTTCACAGGCAGACTCACAGGAATACAGGCACAACGACGACTTTAGCTTTGAAAAGCTTACCCATAACGACGATACTGGTGCCTCTCCCTTTGACAAGACATTGGACGACGAAATCCTTGCAGACCGTACGGAAAACTACATGGACTTGGACGACCTTGTTCCTGACACACCTGTCTTTGAAGAAGAGGACGAAGAAAGCATATTAAAGAACAATCCATTTGGTGCAAGCCGCGGACACGAACCAAGACCAAGCGACGACTTTGAAAGCGCATTCGAGACGGAAGACATCCGCTCAGACGAAAAGCCAGTTTCTTCTATGGACGTTAGTGACGGAATGTACGAAGAGGAAGCCCCTGTAGAAGACGGAAGCTCTTACGGCTACGACTCCCAGGAAGCAGAACCCGTATCCCAGCGAGCCCAGGAACCTCTGGAAGAAGAAGTTACGGAAAGCGTACCCCTCCAGGACGAAGGCAGCGAAAGCTTTGAAAGCGAAGCGGGAAGTGCAGACGGTGAATTTGATCCTCTTGCAGGACTTGACGTGGGCGAAACCTTCGAAGATTCAGACGGAATTCTTGGCGAAGAAAACCCGTTTGAAGGCGACGAACTGTTAGACTCAGAACCGGAGCTTGACGAAGTTCTTCCGCAGATGGAATACGAAGACATTGAATTCCCTGCAGACGCAAGCATTGATGACGAGATAGACATTGAACCGGAAGAAGAGCCACAGGTTGAACTGCCGGTAGAAGAAGAAGCACCAAGAAACTTTGCACCGGAAGCACCCGCTGAACCCGCAGGAGACTTTGAATTCCCGGAAGTGGAAGACATTACCCCGGATGCCCAGACAGAAGACAATTCCGACGGAATGGAAACAATATCCGCAGACGAATTCTTTGCAGACGATGACGGTCCAAAAGTTCAGATTCCTATGGGAGACGAACTTGACATGGCAGACCTCGGCGGAGAAGGAAACGGTGAAGCGGAAATCCAGGAAGAGCCTGTTGTTATTCCAGAACCGGAGCCGGATGCAGAAGACTACGAGTTCCCGGAAATAGACGAAATTGCGGACGAAAATTCACCGGAGACACTAAAGCTTCCAGTGGACGGAGACCCGGAGCCTTTGCCGCTACCTGCAGACGATAGTGAAGAAGAAGACCTAAGTGCAGACGACATGGCGGGCGCAGAAGAACTTCCTTCAGACCTTGACCAGGCGCTTGACACAGAAGTGGACGTTCCTCTTGACGAAACCGTAATCGACGAAGACACATCCGTAGAAGACTTTGCCCAGCCGGAAATTGAACAGGACGACCTTAACCTTGTGCAGCAGGATTTGTCTCTCCTCAACAAGACGGCAAAGACACTTTCCGACTTTGTAAAGATACTCAACGACAACGAAATTGCAAAGAAGTTCAAAGACACGGCAAGCATGTTCCGCGAGCTAAAGTCCCTGAGCGAATTCCTCCCGGAAGAAGAAAAGGAACGCTTCCTTATGAGCAAGGAGCACCTGCAGCTTGAGTACATAATCAAAAAGCTAAGCGGAGCCGCAGGCCTCTTGTCCACCGCAGACTTGTGGCGCAAGGAAATAGGCATAAAGAACGAGGACGTCCGCAAGGAACAGAGCATCGTAGACATGATAGAAATCGTCTTTACCTACATGCGTGGCCTCATCAGCTCTCTGCCGGACAAACAGGTTGCAACAATCCTCGACGGAGAAGTAAGCCGCATCCTTAACAAACTAAAATAAAAACCATAAAGCCAAACTGCTTGGAATTACATGCCTACAAACGCTTTAATCCCAATCCAGTTTGGCCTTTTTATTTCTCCATAAATTTCTCCACAAAAAAACATCCCCAATAAAATATTTTTTTGGACGCTACCCCCACCTCTCTACCATAAAAATCCTTTGCTAACTCGAGACAAAGCCCCTCTGCGCCACCGCCGTCGCTTGAAACTTCGTTGCGAGAACCGCCCTTCGGTAACCCACAGGGGCAAATTCCATGGCGGCGTAGGTTGATTTTTGGCAAAAATCATCATATATTTAAATTACCGGGAGCTTTCCTGCCCTAAGTGGTAATAGGAGAACGAAATGTCTGATGATTTATTTGAAAAGAAAGCTGAATTCATCTCATGGTGCATCGAAATGTATGCAAGTTCAAAATCATTGAATGGTCGAGATGTTGCAAATGACTTTGCAAATAAAAAAGTTCTTGATTTTCTTGGAGATCATTTTGAAGTTCTGCATACACAGGGAAAGTCATACATTCTTGCCACAATCGAGGATTTCATAAAAGCGAGGTCTAATTAATGCAGATTTATCACGGCGGGTTTGCAGAAATATCAGAACCAAAAATTTTAAAACCAAGTCATGCAATGGATTTTGGAACCGGATTTTACACAACGACATCTTTCGAGCAGGCGAAAAAATGGTC
>JAGACC010000382.1 GCA_017614295.1 Treponema sp. | reverse complement strand
GTTGTAGTTGAATCCCATGCTTCTTCCGTGGGCACCAGCATCGTGGATTATAAGAAGGTCTCCCTTGTCTATCTTTGGAAGTGAACGCTGGACTGCAAACTTGTCGCAGTTTTCGCAAAGGCTTCCTGTTACGTCGTAAACGTGGTCGGCTACAGCGTCTTCTTTTCCGCTAACTGTTATTCCGTGCCATGCTCCGTACATTCCGGGTCTCATAAGGTCTGCCATACAGGCATCGCATCCGATGTAGTCGCGGTAGATGTGCTTTTCGTGGATGGCAGTAGTTACAAGCCAGCCGTAAGGTCCTGTAATTGGTCTTCCGCATTCAAAGCTTATTCCCATCGGGTCAAGTCCTGCGGGAACAATCATGTCGTCGTAGAGCTTTCTTATTTCTTTTGCAACGTATTCAAGGTCAACCTTCTTCTGCTCAGGCTTGTATGGAATTCCAACGCCGCCGCCAAGGTCTACAAATTCTATGTTTACGCCAACTTCCTTCTGAACAAGGAGCACCATGTCAAAGACAATGCGGGCCGTGTCTGCAAAGAAGTCCGGGTTCAGCTCGTTGGAAGCTACCATTGTGTGCAGTCCAAAGTGCTTAACACCGTACTGCTTGCACATCTTGTAGCCTTCGATCATCTGTTCCTTTGTAAGACCGTACTTTGCTTCTTCCGGCTTACCGATTATTGAATTTCCGCCGTGCTTTTCTGAGCCTGGGTTGTAGCGGAAGCAAACCGTGTCAGGAAGAGTTCCGCCAAGGGCATTGCGTACAAATTCCACGTGGGTTATGTCGTCAAAGTTTATGATGTTACCCTGCTTTGCTGCAAGAATGAATTCCTGGGCTGGGGTGTCGTTGCTTGTGAACATTACCCTGTGGCCCGTCATTCCGCTTTTCTGTGCAAGAATAAGTTCTGGAAGGCTTGAACAGTCTGCACCGCATCCTTCTTTTTCCAGAATTCTAAGAATATAGGGGTTGGGGCAAGCCTTTACCGCAAAAAATTCGCGGAATTTTGGGAAGATGGAAAACGCCTTTGTAAAGTAGCGTATGTTTTCTACAATGCCTTTTTCATCATAAAGATAAAATGGCGTAGGATATTTTTTTACAAGATTTTTAAGTTCTTCGTTATTTAATGGAAATGTGTTCATAGAGCATATTATGCCATTTCTATTGAATTTTTACAATATTTAGGGTAGCTTTTTATTTGGAAATAAGATTCAGACAGATTCTCTTGATTTGAACGTTAGTCTTTAGGACGAAGTCCTGGTTGCTCTACCAGTCTGTCTTTTGGCTAACTCGACCGCGAATCCCTTTGCGTCACCGCCGTTCCGGGGTTCCGGCTTTCGCCTTCATTGCTCCGCAACGCACTCCGTGCGCCCCTCCATGGCGGCGTATGTTGCTTTGATATTCGGGTAAGGGTCAAGTTTTGAGTAATCAAATTTTGGGAATCATTGGAGAAGAGTATGTTAATAGGAAAAAAGTTTTGCAAAGCCTTCTGCCTTTTTTTTGAAGCAGTATTTATTTTATGCTCAAATTCCTTTGCAAAAGAAAGCGCTTCTGCGAAAAAAACTTCTGCTAAAAATGCTTCTGCTTCGGAAAGTAGCGCTTCCGTACAAAAGGCCAGGGTTACAAAAGAAAAGTCCCGCATGTTCTGGAAGATTAGCGGTGTAGACAAAAAGGGAAATCCTTCCGTAGTATACATCCAGGGAACAATCCACGTTGGTTCAGAAAAACTCTTTCCGCTGGACAAAGAAGTTCTTGATGCCTTTAACAGCGCGGATACCCTTGCCGGAGAAATTTCTTCCGAAGACATGAGCAAACTGCAGCTTTATACAATGCGCCTTATTCAGGAAAGCTTCGTAAAAGCAGGCGGTAAAAAAATCAGCGAAAACCTTAGCGAAAAAGAAGTGGAAGCTCTACAGACTTTGTTGGGTAGTCCTGTTGCTCTAAAAATGGTTGACGGTGCTGAACCCTGGGTTCTTACCCTTACTCTCTTGGGCAAAACCCTTCAGGAAACAACGGAGCTTAGCGCAGAATATTCGCTGGACACCTACTTCTTAAAGCTTGCAGACGAAGCTACCCGCAAGGTTGTAGGACTTGACGACCTAAAGGCTCAGTTTGACATCTTTACCTTTGGAACTTACGAACAGCAGCTTAAGATTCTACAGGCTTCTATAAAGGATTCTTCCGAAGAGGATAGCATTCAGAAAACAAAGGAATTGATGCTCTCTCTTTACAATGCCTACCTTTCCGACGACTTGGAAAAAGTTGCTGAAATTTCACAAATGTCAAACGAAAAAGACATTGCTGACTACGGAGACTTTGGGGAGGAATACCAAAAGCTGGTTTACGACAAACGCAATGAAGACTGGGCAAAAGACATAAAGGAATTTTTGGAAAATGGCGGAAGCACATTCATCTATGCAGGCGCGGCTCACTGGGTTGGAAAGAACACCGTCTTTGACTACCTCCGCAAACAGGGCACAATCGAGTGAATCTTAAGCTTAGGCTGGCGGTTCTGCTGGGGGTAGTGGCAGTTCTTTTTGCGGCAACGTCATGTGTTTCGCTCTCGCAAGTTTCATCCCGTCTTTTTGGACACGACATTCCCCTGCTGGAAAAAGAAGAGGAAAGAATGCTCTGGAAAATCCGGGGCTACAACTCTCAGGGAAAGAAATTTACCGTATACGTTCAGGGCACCATTCACGTTGGTGACGAAAGGCTTTACCCGCTGGAAAAAAAAGTGCTAAAGGCATTCCGCGCTTCGGACAGGGTAGTTGCAGAACTTAGCGCATCCGACCTGGAAAAATTTTCTGATGAGCTAAGGGAAAGAACCACGCACAGCTTTTCCAAGGCAGAAGGTCGCGTTGTTACAAAAAATCTTACCGCAGGGGAAAAGGAAAAGCTTCACCTTATACTGGACAAAGAGACAATCGATTTTCTTACCCTTCTTGAACCCTGGTGCATGATACTTGCCCTTTGTTCTTCCCCGCAGGCACAGTCGGAACTTTCCGCAGACTTTTCCCTTGACGAATATTTTGCCAAGTTTGCAAAGGAAGAAAAAAAAGAGATACTAGGACTTGAAACTTTGCAGGAGCAGTTGGATTCCATAAGCTGTGGAACTTACGAAGAGCAGCTTAGCCAGCTAAAGGAAATCCTTGAAGGAATAGACGCAGAAAAATTCAAGGAAGAAATGAATTCTGCCGCAAAGAATCTTTACGAAGCATATCTTTCCGGAGACCCAAAAAAACTTGAAGAGCTTACAACGGAAGATGAGCGCAACGAAAAGTGGGCAAAAAGAATACAGTCCTATTTTGAGATGGGAGGAACCACTTTTGTATACGCCGGGGCCGCCCACTGGGTTGGAGAAAAATCCGTCTTTGCATACCTAGAGGAATGGGGTGCAATTAGGCTTGAAGATTAATTTTCCGGGAAGCACTTGCCATTTCTATGCTTGATCCGGTATGAAACAATTTTTTATTCTTCGGGGTCAAAGTAAACTTCAATGTGAAATTTAAATTCATCATTTTCCATGGAAAGCATATCCTGCAGCGAGTACGTCTTGCTCTGGAAAAATACGGAATTCACATAGTAGCATACGGGTATGTTCTTAAATTCCGGGCGGTCAAAGATGTCCGTGTTCCAGTTTACGTCCTCTCCCAAAAAAAGCTGGTTGGCACGGTCTTCAATTTTTTGGTGGGAAGCGTAGATGTTCCTCTGTCCCTTTATTCCGTATTCAGAAAGATAGTGCATCTGCTCGGGAGTTACGTCGCTAAGGTCTCCATGCGGCTCGTACAAAAGGGATCCTTCTATAATATATTCGTTGTAAAGTTCAATTCCTTTTTCTGCACCGGAGTCAAAATCCTGCTTTAGAATCTGCACCTTGTCGTAAAGGCTGTTCATCTTCCTGTTTATTTCCAGAATCAGGTTCTTGATTTTTTCCGTGTTCATTGGAGTCCAGATAAATGCCTTGTTCAGCCTAAAAAAGCGCTCTTCAAGTTCCTGCCGTATTTTTTCTGAATCCTTTTCCGAAAAGTTTTCTGCCCTTGTGTTCATTCGCCTATCTCCAGTGGAATAATTCCCTGCGGTGCAAAGTCTCCCCTAAGCGCTCCGAATAGTGCTTCGTAGGAGTAATTGGACCAGCTGTAGCCGCAAAGGATTGTGTCTGCCCAGTCAAAGTCGTTCAGTATGGAAACCGGAGACATGGTGGAAAGTATGATTACCCGCTTTCTTGAATTGCGGAGTCTTTTTGCAATAGAAGCCGAATGTGCGTCGAATACGTTTATTATGATTGTGTCGTATGCGGATGCTACGTTTGTAAGGCTTGTTGCATTCCATTCGTTAAGGTTGCTCTGGTCTTCCGTAAGTCCGTATGCAAAGTAGTAGGAGTCTGCCCCACGGTAGCGTTTTTTCCCTTCCTGCAGGAAAGACACAAATGGACCTGCTACAAGAACCCTTCCGCCTTCTTCGTTCTTAAAAGGAAACTCGCTTCCCTTTTTGTATACGCTTATGGAGCGGCATGCCTGTGAAAGAAAGAACTTTTGTCCATCCCTGTCCGGAATGAGTGAATCTATTTTTGAATCGTCGGGGTAGAGCGGTGCATAGTTGTCGCTTTTAAAATAGTTTAGCTTTGCAAAAATTACCCTGTATGCTGCATCCTTTACCCTTGCGCGGAAAGCCTTGTCCGTATTCATCTTGCCTATGTTCTGCGTCCAAAGACTGTCCCCAAGGCCTGCCGTTGAAGAAGAAAGGATAATGTCGTTGCCAGCTTCTATCGCCATGGTAACAGCCCTGCTAAGAGTTCCAGCAAAAGCCCAAGCACCGTACATCATCATGTCGTCCGTAATGATAAGTCCGTCGTAGCCCATCTCTCCGCGCAAAATGTCCGTAAGCATCTTCTTGGAAAGACTTGCCGGGTTCTTGTCTATCTGTGGGAACATAAGGTGTCCGCTCATCACAGCAGGAATCCTTGCTTTTATAAGGTATTCAAAAGGCTTTAGCTCTCTGGAAACAAGCGTGTTGTAGTCAATCTGAATCTCCGGAAGCTTTCCGTGGCTGTCCAAACTTGTGTCTCCGTGGCCGGGAAAGTGCTTGGCTGTTGGAATTACACCCGCATCAATTGACCCCTGCGAAAATGCCTCTCCAAAAATTCCAGCCTTGTCTGCGTCCGAACCAAAAGAGCGTGAACCGATGATTGTTGAGTCAAGGTTTGTGTAAAGGTCTACGGATGGGGCAAAGTTCATGTTTATTCCAAGCGCGCTGATTTCCTTGTTTATATAATAAGAAGAATAGTATGCGTCCATTGGGTAGCCCGAAGCGCCAATTGCCATGTTGCCCGGTGTCTCCGAAGTTGTTCCCTTTACGTGGCGTATCCATCCCCCTTCCTGGTCTGTTGCAACAAAAAGCGGAATCTTGTAAGGCCTGTTTGCCGCCTCTGTCTGAAGCATCTTGATAACCCGCGCAACCTGGTGAATGTTGTCCGTGTTCCAGCCAAAAACCTTTACGCTGCCAAGACCCCTCTGAGTAACCCACTGGTGCAAAAGAGCATTTGGTTCTGCTCCTGCCCAGCCGAACATGAGTATCTGCGAAAGAAGCTCCGCGTTGTCCATGCGGTTTACAAGAGCCTGTGCCAGAACATCGTTGTCTGCCTTTGTCCAAAAGTCAATCTTTTCCGGAAGCTTGGAAGCAAGAAGTTCCCTCTCCTGGTCCGAATGCAAAAGTGACTGGGCCGCTACGCTGGAAGGTGCAGTCTTTGCCACAGGATTTTTCTCCAGTAAATCAACCGACTGGCTTTGCGATGCGGTAATAAAAAAAAGCAGGGAAGCAAAAACTATGGAAGAATATTTTTTTTTCATTTGTATTCTTCTCCCCGCATTTTTCTTATGAACTTCTGCGCGGAATTTGCTGCTATTGCACCGTCTGCACAAGCGGTAACAACCTGCCTAAAACTTTTTGAACGTACGTCTCCAGCCGCATAAAGCCCCGGGACGGAAGTCTCCATGTCTTCGTTTGTAATTATGTAGCCGCCCTCATCCTTCTGCAAATTGGAAAGAAGCTCTGTCTTTGGAAGCATGCCAACGGAAACAAAAACCGCATCCGTCTCCAGCACGGACTTTTCCCCGGTAACAGTATCGGTAAGCTCTACGGAAGAAACCTTAGTGTCTCCAAAAACAGCCGTAACGCTAGAGTTAAACTTTACGCTAATCTTTGGATTAGAAAGCACCCTTTCTGCAACAGCCTTCTGGGCACGGAAGCTGGACTTTCTGTGAACAATTGTTACCTGACCAATCGTGGAAAGGTATGTAGCTTCGTCGCAAGCGCTGTCTCCACCACCAACAACTACAATCTTCTTGTTGCGGAAAAACGGACCGTCGCAGGTAGCGCAGTAGGAAACACCACGTCCAAAAAATTCCTTTTCGCCGGGAACGCCAAGCTTTCTGTGGTCTGCACCGGTAGCCAAAAGAAGAGCCGGAGAAGAAAAAGTTCCAGCAGAAGTCTTTACTGAATAATCATTTTGAATCTTATCTATAGAAGAAACCTGAGCCTGCAAAATGGTAGCGCCAAAAGCCACAGCCTGGTCCTTCATCTTTGCAATAAATTCAAACCCGTTAGCCGCAGGAAAAAATCCCGGATAGTTCTCCAGGTTAAAAATCATGGCAACCTGTCCACCGGGAAAACCCGCATCCAAAAGAAGAGTCTTTAGACCGCTACGGGCAGCATACTGGGCACTAGCCATTCCTGCCGGACCTGCACCTACAATAATAAAATCAAAATTATTATCCATACCCCCGATTTTACACGATTTTTTTTATTTTTACAATTACGGCATTGATTTTGTAGAAGGTAAGTGCAAATTTAAGTGAAATATGCTATAATCTAAATAGGAGGTTTTTATGTCAGATTTAGCTTATTCATATTATAAACAATTAGATACTCTTGATTTACCTGATTTAGAAATTCTTTTTGATAAAATAAGTAATTTGATTTTTTTGAAGAAAAAAAATTATAATTCAGAAATTGAAAACGGACTTGCTTTCTTTGACAGTATAAAAGGCAGCGTTAATCATGAAATTAACGAAAAAGAAGAATTACTTGCGGCCGTGGATGAAAAATATGCGTGTTCTAATTGATACAAATATAATTATAGACCTTGTACAGAACAGAGAGCCTCATTCGAATAATGCCTCGCTGATTATAAATTCTTGTGTCAAAAATGAAAATATTGGCTATATCTCGGCTCATTCTCTTTCGGATTTATTCTTTGTTTTGAGGAAAGATAAGTCTAAGGTAAAAAACAATGGTTTATAGGAACAAAATTGAAGATGAAAAGAAATTCTTAAAGAATCATTATTTAAAAGTAGGGATTCCTGTTTTAATTGCATTGCCTGTATATTTCTTTATGCTTAATTTTGTATTTGATTCTAGGGAAAAATGGATAATGTACTTTTCGCTGTCTGTAACAAGTGTGTTTGTAATAGCGGTTATGTTGATTTCTTGGAGGATACTTAAGAAAAACTATGAGAAATATGAATTGGAAATTTCAGAAAGTGAACTTGTTTCGCGGACCGGTAAATTTCAGAGGGTGATAAAAATAAACGAGTTGGCAAAAGTTGATTTTTCAAAGAGGGACAGAATCTTTGTTTATGATATAAAGGGCAACCTGCTTATAATAAATGATTATTTGAATGGTTTTGAAGAAATTAAAAAATTGTTAGGTTCAAAGGAAATACCCCAAGAGAACAAAAGGTTGCTAAGAAAAAATAAGATTGCAAAAATTGTGAAAGACCCGACTTTTATTCTTTATTTGATAATAATTCTAATGCTGGTTATAAAATTTATTCGTTAGGGGATGATAAATGCAATTTGTTACGCAACCTTGTATTTTGTTGGCAAAAGTTTTAGACTACAAAGGATATGAAAAAAGTTTTTTTGCTTGCGGCACTTTGCCTGCTTTTTACTTCTTGCGGCTTTTTACTGGCTTTGGATGATGCTTTTAGTGAGGACGTTAGCCTTACCATAGAGAACGATGCAGAAAGGAAAGTTAAAATTTCTTACATAGACCACGACAGCGACCCGGAGCTTCCTGTTACGGTTGAGCCAGGTTCTTCCAGAAAGATAAACTTTTCGGAACGCAGAGGTAGTTTTATAGTTAGGTTTGTTTATGCAAGCATAACTTACGAAGACAGTGTTTATCTTTCCGATGGCAACAGCACTTACAACATTTATCTTGATTCAAACTCAAGGCTAAAAGTAAAACTGGATGGCGGAAGAGGCTACTCTCCACCCAGAAGATTGTAAAAGCAAGGGTAGCATAACAAGCAGAAAAGGCTTTGTTTTTCCTGTCTTAAAATTGCCTTGCATTTTGTATTTCAATAGTGTATAAAGTGATAATAAAAATTGTATTGAAGAGAGAATTTTGATGAAAAAAGTAATTCTATTTGCAGCAGCTTTTTTGCTTTTTACTTCGTGCAGCCTTTTGAGCGATGCGCAGGATTTGTTTTTTGAAGATACAAGCCTTACCATAGAGAACAACACGGAAAAAGCCGTCCGCTTTGTTTATATAGACCGTGATACAGATCCTGAGTTTCCAATTACGCTAGAACCTGGAACTTCCCGCAATATAGACTTGAGCGCAAAATATGAAGATTATAATTTTAAGTTTGTCTATGACGGCATAACTTACAGAGATGGATTCTATCCTTGCGGTAAAGATGTAACCATAAGGCTTTATGAAGATTCAGATTCAAGGGTTATGATGGATTTTGGAAGTGGTAACGGTTGGCATCCCAATGTAGATGAATAGAGGGTGTTATGAAAAAAAGAGTGTTTTTTTTACTTGCAGCACTTTGCTTGCTTTTTACTTCTTGCGGCATAAGAAAGGCTTTATATTATGCAACTAGTGACAGCCTTAGCCTTACCATAGAAAACAATGCAGAAAGAAAAGTCAAATTTACCTACATAGACCACGATAGCGATCCGGAACTTCCGGTTACCGTAGAAGCAGGTTCTTCCAGAGTAATAGAATTTCCCGATGTTGACGGCAGCCATTTTACAGTTAGGTTTGTTTACGACAGCGTAACCTACGAAGACAGCATCCATCTTTCCCATAGCGACACCTACACCTTTTATATAGATTCAAATTCAAGGCTAATGGTAAAAGTTGGAAACGGAAGAGGCCGTTCTCCACACAGGAGATAATAGCTTCCGTGGAAGGTACTTGACATTTGTTTAAGAATTTTGTAAAGTTCAAATTCCTGAAGATACTTCTCGGGCGAGGATGGTGAAAAAACAATGGCAACAATCAGCGTTGATGACAACGAGAACCTTGAAAAGGCAATTAAGCGCTTTAAGAGAATGGTTGAAAAAGAAGGTATTATCCGTGAATGGAAGAAGCGTGAATACTACGAAAAGCCTTCTACAATCCTCAACCGCAAGAACAAGACTTTGCAGCGCAAGTTGATGAAGAAGAACCACAAGGGTCATGATTCAAAATCATTCTAATGGCTTTTGTTCAAGGGCCTCCGTAAAAATGCGGAGGTTCTTTTTTTTGCCTGCCTTTTTAGTATACCGAATAATAAATAGCCGTCACCCAGAACTCGATTCAGTGTCTGTACTCCCAAAGAACTGTAGATTCCGAATTACATTTTGTAGCAAGCGCGTGCAAAGTGGCGCGGCATTCGGAATGACCCTTTGTTTATTGTTCTTTATACTAACCTTTTTTGTTTCCTGCGTAAGCCTTAAGCATCAGTCTCCGGAGGCTTTATCCGCTGCACAGGAAAAGCTTTCTTTAGAATCTTCCTATATACCAAGCCAGTTTGAATGGACTCCTCTTTGCAGGGGAATAGAAACTTTCCGCTTTGAAGACAAAGAAATTCCTTTGGTTTACCACATAGTCCGCATTGATTTGACGGAACCCACGCTTAGGCTTTGCTGCGTTAAGGGGAGCGTTCCTTCTGCAGTAAGAAAGACTTCTTGCCGCATAGCCTTTAACGCAACCCAGTTTGAGACTAAATTCCTTCTGTTTAACAGGCTAAAGGGTGTTTGCCGTATAGAAGGTGAGGAAATAAGTAAGCCTATAGAAAAATATGCGGCGCTTTTGTTTGACTCTCCCTTAAAGGATGGTGCTTGCGGCCAAGGCTTTAGGGCTTCTATTGTGGAAAGTCAGACGGAAGAGGCTCTTCTTGGCTGGAAGAATGCAGTAGGTGGGTTTTTTGTTGTTCTAAAGGACGGTAAACCCTGCCAGTTTAAGGTTCAGTCGCTTAGGGCAAGAGTGGGTGTTGGGCTTACGGAAGCTTCTAAGACTATGTATTTACTTGTAGTGGAAGAAAATAAGAGTTGCGGTCTTTCTTACGGGCAGTGTGCGCTTTTGTTTAGGGCTTTGGGCTGCAAGGATGCCATGGAATTTGACGGGGGACATTCCACAGCTCTTTATGTTGACGGAAAGAATGTGCTTGACGGCTATCCCTGGAGGAATTCCCTAAACGCTATTCTTGTGCTTTCTTACGAATAGACCTACGCCGCCGTGGAAGCCCGCCAGTCCCGCGCAAGCGGGATGACCGTTAGGGAAGGCTGTAAGGGCGGTGACGCAAAGGCATGTCTGTCGAGTTAGCCAAAAAATTAATGGTAGAGTAAATAAAAGTACCGTCCAAATTTGCCGATAATTCGATATGCGCAATAAATTTTCTATTATAAAAACAGTTTTTTTTCTCTTTTTGGTTTTTAATCCGGCTCTTGTTTTTTGCCAGCAGTCGGATTCTTCTGAGGCGGAAGCCAATGACCCGATGACGGTTTTGCAGAGCGACATTTATGTTGAATACAACGACGGAAAGCTTCCCGGTACAAGTTCCAAGGGCGTGAACCTTTACGTAAGGAAAAAGGATGGGGTAAAGAGCGTTCTTCTTGTAGAAACTTCCACAGACCCTGAGCACAAGGTGGACAACTATGCCTACCGCGCGGAAGAATTTAACCCGGTTAACGGACACGAGCGCCGTCTTCTTAACGGAAACTTTTTGGAGAGCAGGGGGGCAAGGTATTCGCTTTTGAGTTCCAGCGTAATAAAGCACCCAAAGCTTGGCGAATGTTTTTTGATTTATATTCCACCGGTGATTGTTTACGGCTACCCTTGGGAAAGGCACGGTTCTGTTACTCTTGGAAAGGGCACTTTTGTTAACATACGCACTTTTGAAAAGAAATATGCAGACTACACTGGACGCTACAAGGATAATCCCTTTGTCTTTGACTTTAACAGTTTGCCGCCAAATTCTTCGGAGATGGAAGCACAAAAGAAAAAGTGGCTTGATGCGGAGGAAGAGGCTAAGAGAAGGCAGGCAGAGATAGAGGCAGAGGAAGCTGAACGCAGGAGACAGTCCAAGCTTGCAAACGAAGAGGCCGCCCGTAAGAGGAAGCAGGCTATAGAAGAAGAGATGGAAGCAAGACGTAAGCAGGCTTTGGAAGAGGAGATGGAGGCTAGGCGTAAGCAGGCTGAACTTGCGGAAAAGGAAGCTGAGCGTAAGAGGCTTGAAAAACTTGCGGAGGAAGAGGCTGAGCGTAAGCGGGAAGAAGCACGTAAGGCGGAAGAGGAAGCAAGGCGTAAGCAGGAGGAACTTGCCGAGAAGGAAAAGGCTTCTGTTGAACTTGTTGGCGGAATTGACCCCAAGGCTGCAAAGAAATTTAAGGAAATCTCCAACGAGGGCGGCGGTCTTATAACTTATTCAAAGGGGCCACAGACTCTTACCAATGACCTTATTAAGCTGATGGACAATATTGAGCCAAAGAATAAGGTTGATGTTGTTATTGCATTGGACACTACAGGCAGCATGAAGAATGACCTTAAGACCCTCCGCGCAAAGTGGGTTCCCGAGTTGCGGAAGCAGCTTATGGAATTTGACGACATTAGGATGGGGCTTTTGTGCTACCGCGACTACAAGGATGACTATTCGCTTAACGGCTTTCCGGTAAAGATGTTTGACTTTACTTCGGACATAGACAAGTTTGTAAAGTACCTTAACACTCCGGTAATCAAGGGGCTTGAAGGTGGAGACGTTCCAGAGGCTGTTTACGAGGCGCTTTTTGCCAGCATTTACTTTTACAAGTGGCGTGATGATGCGCAGAAGGTTATTATTCTTATTGGAGACGCAGAACCTCACCGCACTCCACGCGGACCAAAGAAGATTACCCAGAAGACCGTTACGGAAGGCGCAAAGAAGAAGGGGATAAAGCTTAACTGCATTATCGTACCCAACACTAAGTAGCTGTCTGGCTAAAACTCGGCGTCATTCTGAATTGCTTATGCCGCATTCGCACACACCTGCTACGAATGTGGATTCAGAATCTATAAAGACTTCTCAGACCCTGAATCATTTTTCGTAGCAAGTGCGTACGAAAAAGCGTAGCCCTCAGGGTGACGGCTTGCTTGCCCGATGTTGACAGCTGCTTGTTAGAAGTTCCTGTATTATTAGTTAGATTTTAATTGTGCCCACTCGCTTGGCTTTAGTCCTGTGGTTGCGTGGAAAGACTTAATAAAATGCTTTGAGTCCCTGTAGCCGCACTTTTGCGAAACCTCGTAGACTTTGTAGATTCCAAGTTCAAGAAGTTCTTTTGCCTTGTTTATCCTTAGCTTTTTTAGGTATTCGTTAAAGCTGGAACCTGTCTGCTCTTTGAATTTTTCGGAGAACCATGTGTAGTTTGCGGAGACGTAGTTGGAAACTGTTGCCATGGTAATGTCCGGGTTTGTAAAATTCTTTTCCATATATTCCAGTGCTTTTGTTACGAAAGGAGTTCCACCGTTTTGCTTGTTGAATATTGCCGCAAGGTAGATTACGTAGTCCGTTACGAAAGACTTCCATTCATCTACGGATGCTGAGCGGAAGAGGCGTTCTATCATCACTTCCTTGGTGTGAAGGTAGGCATCGTTCTGGCTAATAGAAAGGTAGCGGCGGAATAGGCTTTCCAAAATCTTTTCGTAAAGGTAGAGGAGCTTTGCTGGCTTTTCATCTTCTTCCATTGCGCTAAAGTCGAACAGGGTTTTTATGGACTTTAATACGCTTTCAAAATCGTGGAGTTCAACAAAGGAAATGCATTTTTCCCAGTTGGCCTCTATGTCTGCAAAAATATCCGGGGAAGCTTCCCTCTTGAATTTAAATATGCCTGTGTGCTTTTGCGGAAAGTAGCAGGATAGGAGTGCTTCTTGTGCCTGGGCTTTTATCTTCTTTAGGTTGGACTGGGCTTCCGGGGCTGAATAGAGGGGGCTTATTCCTGTGTACATGTTGGCAAGTTCGTCAGAGCCTGTAATTTTTTCCAGTGCCTCGCAGGGGATAATAAAAAATCTGCAAAGTGAATTTTCGCTAAGAAAGAAACAGGGGGAGTTTTCTGTTATCCTGTTAAGTGTTTCGCGGGAATTCTTTCCGTATATTGCCAGGCAGTACAAACCGTTGGGGAACTGTTCGCGAGGAAAGGAGAGCGGGTTTGTGTCGCTGTTGTTTGCAATCTCCTGCATAAGGGATTCATTCATCTTTTTGCGGCTTTCCTTTACCAGCTGAATTCCCTTGTTGACCGCAGAAATAAATTCTTCCCTGTCTACGGGCTTTAAAACGTATGCCAAGGCTCCGCTTGTGATTGCAGCTTTTGCGTATGAAAAATCATCGTAGCCGCTAAGAACAATCATGTAGGGCTTTTTTGCTGCAGCAGAGATTTTTTCCATAAGCATAACGCCGTCTGTTCCTGGCATGCGTATGTCTGTAATCAGAAGG
>JAGACC010000381.1 GCA_017614295.1 Treponema sp. | reverse complement strand
TTGATTTGCCGCCTAAAAATGTTACAAAGAAATTCTTCGCCGCGTTCAAATCGCTTACATACATTGCAATATGTTCTATCTTCATTTTTTCCGCTCCTTTGATAAAAGCTTACCAAAACATTTTCCTTCTTTTATATTTGTATGACGACCCTAAAAAAAAATTGCAGGTCATTATACTTTATGATGCTTTTACTTTAATTAGTAAACCTTTCCAGTTTTTAGATTGATAGTCTGCCCGGGCTCCAGGACAAGTTTACTATTAGATGGTGTAAAAGAAGCTTCTTTGTGCTGCTTTAAGATTTCATCATTATACTGGTGATAGGGAATGTTTACTTTTGCGCCTATTATATCTGCAATTTCACTTGCTTTCTTTGGCGTCATAGTCCAAAGTCCGTCTATAGGGTAAAATGCATAATCAATTGTGCGGCTTGTTAAGTGGCTAAAATCCTTAATGGCTGACAAATCCCCGCTTTCAAAAACGGTTATACCGTCAAACGTGATAAGATATCCAACTCCAAAACCTACAGGATGATACTTTCCTCCTACAGGAACTGCTTCTATTGTAATGTCTTTTATCTTAAAAGTTTTAAATTCACCATCTAGCAGAGCTTCTTTGTTTGTAATTTCTATGCAGTCTTTTTTTCTCTGCAAATCTTTTCGTGGAAGGTGTTCTTCGTGCGGGTGGGTTACAAGAACTATGTCTGCCTCTTCGGAAAAATCACCGGATGTAGAACCCGGGTCAACATAAACTACAGTTTCTGCCTTTGATTTTATTTTTATGCTTGCAACTCCTTCAAAAGAAAGCGTAAATCTTTTTCTGTTGTTTTTTGTGCAGCCAGATGTAATAAACGACAACCCCATCACCATAAAAAGCATAGCAAAAATTTTTATTGTTTTTTTGTTCATGTATTCTCCGAATTCTCGTTGATTTTTACTGTTTCTTTATGCCCGTGGATCCTGTCCGCAAAGCCCATCTTGTTCAAAAATCCAAAAACCTTTTATTAACTACTTTGCGATAGCACTTTTGCTACTTTGCGTATATAATATAATAAAAGAAAGTGGCATCGTCAATTAAAAGGAGAAATAAAAAATGATGCAAAGAGACGGGGAAGGCTACATTACCGACAAACTTCCGGAAACAGCGGTTTATATTAAAGGACTCGAAAATTTAGCGATTGCAGTTGAAGGCGGACTTCCAGAATACACGCCCGAAGCCTACAATAATGTAAACCGTTTTTTTAGAAATTTAAAATTAAAATTTGACATAGACAACCTAAACAACGAAGAATGGACTGCTTTGACTACGGGCTATGAAATTCTAGAAGTGGGCGGAATCTGTAAAATCGCATATAAAAAAGAAAAGCAGAGCTTTGCGGAAGACTTGTCCAAATCGTTAAAAAAACTTTCTCCCTCGGAATCATACGAAGAACAAATTAATGGATTGGTAATTCTTGACGTATGCATTTATACAGAAACGTCGGAAGTTCATGTGGAACTGCCCTATTGCGCGGTTGAACAAATGGGCGGGGTATAATATCACAAGGAATTATTATGAATACATATCAGTTTGCAAGAACAGCTCTTACGTTTGGAAAAGAGAATATGGAAAAACTCTGCAAGGCCCGGGTGATTGTTTTTGGGATTGGCGGAGTTGGAAGCTACGTTGTTGAGGCTTTGGTGCGTTCCGGAATTGGGGCGATTGATATTGTTGATGACGACAAGATATGCCTTTCAAACCTTAACAGACAGATTTATGCCCTTCACTCTACACTCGGTAAAGACAAGGTTGATGTTGCCCAAGAGCGCATCCTCGATATTAACCCGGACTGCAAGGTTACCAAATGGAAGACATTCTACATGCCGGACACAGCAGACCAGTTTGACTTTTCCAAATACGATTATATTGTAGACTGCATAGACACCGTAAAAGGAAAGCTTGAAATTGTTACACGAGCAAAGGAAGCTAAAAAACCGGTTATAAGCAGTATGGGTGCCGGTAACAAAGTTGATCCGACAAAACTTAAGGTTGCAGACATAACACGCACTTCTGTCTGTCCGCTGGCACGTGTTATGCGTAATGAACTTAAGAAGCGCCGCATTAAAAGACTTAAGGTTGTTTTTTCCACCGAACCTGCAATTCCTCCCAAGACTGATGAAGCAGACGCAGGATTTGAAGATACATCCGGTGTTACGCCAGAGCGCAAAGGCAGTCCCAAAAAGCAGTCACCGGGAAGCAACGCTTTTGTTCCTTCTGTAGCGGGGATGATGATTGCAGCAGAAGTTATAAAAGATTTGACCCAGTTCCACGTAACGGATTTGTTTAGGGAATAGAAAGGAGTAAAGCATGAAGGTATTAATTTTGAACGGAAGCCCAAGAGTAAACGGAAACACGAGCATTGCAATTGATGAACTTGCCAAGATTTTTTTGGAAGAAAAGATTGAAGCGGAAGTTGTTCAAATTGGAAGCAAAGACATCCGCGGTTGTATTGCCTGCGGTTTCTGCGCAAAAAACGGCAAGTGTGCTTTTGATGATCTTGTAAATGAAGTTGCGGCTAAGTTTGAAGAAGCAGATGCCCTTGTTCTTGCAAGCCCTGTTTATTACGCTTCTGCAAATGCAACTTTGATTGCATGCCTTGACAGACTTTTCTACAGCACACACTTTGACAAGACGATGAAGGTTGGAGCAAGCATTGTTGTTGCTCGACGCGGCGGCTGTTCCTCAACATTTGATGAAGAGTATTGCACTCGGAAAAGAAAAGTTCGGTCTTCCAGAAAAAGAAGAATGGCAGCCAACACATTTTATCAGACCTTAGGGAGTTTAACTGGTGGCTGACGGCATTTAGTTATAATTGCTGAGTTTACTCAGCAAACATTGCATTTATC
>JAGACC010000380.1 GCA_017614295.1 Treponema sp. | reverse complement strand
CTTTCCGGGGCTTACCCTCTCGGCCGGTACCCTTCGGGTACGCTTCGCCCCCTCCAATCCCGGCTAGGCTTTTCCTGCTCTAGTATAACGAATATAAAATAACTGGTCATTCCGAACTCGATATTGTTATTTGCCATACTAGGATATGTCAACAAAAAAGGCAGCCCCAAGTAAAAAACTGGAGCCGCCTGTTAATAACTGGTTACCGTACTAGTTACTGCTGAATGTCTGAATCGTCAAATACGTCTCCGCATTCAGGGCAGAATTTTGGAGGATTGTGTGGATCCGGCGGAACCCAACCGCACTTGTCACACTTGTAGAGAGGTGCTCCAGCCGGTTTTTTGGCTCCACAGTTCTGGCAGAATTTACCCTGGTTTACGGTTCCGCAAGAGCATGTCCATCCTGCTGTTGCTTCTGGCTTTGCTGCTCCACATTCAGGGCAGAATTTTCCGCTTGCCTGAGCGCCACACTTTGGACACTTCCATCCACCAGCTGCCGGGGCTTGCTGTTGTGCCTGCTGAGGTTGCTGGGCTGCCATTGCATTGTTCTGCTGGAAACCACCCATCATGCCCATCATACCCATTCCCATCATTCCGGTTGCTGCACCGTTTGCATTGTTTGCCGCATCATTAAGAGCTGCCATCTGGGAAGTTGCCATGAAAGCATTGATTCCGCCGCCATACAAGTCTGCTTCTTCCTTTCTTGCCTTTAGCTTCTGGCGCCTTTCGGTCATTGCAGCCTGTTTTTCTCTGATTTCCTTTTCGATTTCCTCGTCGGCCTTCATTGATGCAATGCTTATGCTTACAATTTCAAGACCGCGGCCTTCAAGCCATTTACCGGAAAGTGTTTCTTTTAAGAACTGGGAAAGTTCAGATGTGTGTGCCGCAATTGCAGAGTAGCGTATGCCCATTTCTGAGATACGTGCAAAGGCTGGCTGCAGTGAGTCCAAAAGTTCGCTGCGGAGCTGGTTTTCCAAATCTCCGTCGATGCGGAAGTCTTCGGTAACGTTGCCGGCGACATTTGTGTAGAAGCGGATTGGGTCTGCAACACGGAGGCTGTATACACCAAAGCACTTGATTCCAATGTCCAGGTCAATAGCTGCGCCTTCGTCTATTACACGGAAAGGAACGGCATTTGCAGTACCGTATTTGTGCCCGAGCATTTCCTTTGTGTTTACATAGTAGACTCTCTGGTCTTTTGCCGGTTCTCCGCCAAAGCCAACGCGCCGTCCAAATTCCTTGAAGGATTCCAGTATGCCTTGGCCGAGGTTGCCTGCAAAGATGGAAGGTTGTGTTGATGAGTCATATACGAATTCGCCAGGTTCTGCGCAGATTTCCGCAACTTTTCCGTTGTCTACGATAATCATGCACTGGCCGTCTGCAACCGCAATCACAGAGCCCTTGGATATTATGTTGTCCGTTCCCTTTGTGTTGGAGGAACGCTTTCCTACGCGCTTCTGGCCTTTGACCATGAGCACGTCGTTTGGCAAGGCCTCACAGTAAAAGTACTCTTTCCACTGGTCTGCAAGGACTCCGCCTGCCGCACCCGCTGCTGCCGAAATCAAACCCATAGTTTGCTCCTAAAAATGAGGTTTTCTAGGCCGTCCAAACGGTAGAACCATGAGGGCGACGCTATATCATTCATTATAATATATATTTTCTATAAAACAAGAAAAATTTTGTTTTTGTAGAAGACAAGTACGAATTTGAAAGATTACCGGATCAAGTCCGGTAATGACAGGTTTGCGAAAAACTCGAAATTTGACCTTTTAACTTCTCTGCAATAAGAAAAAATGAAAAATCTGGTTTTAGGGGGTGGAGGGGGTGCTTGAAATAGAGCCTACGCCCGATTGGAAGGGCGGCGGAGCCGTTGCAAAGCAATGGAGGGGGTAGGGGTACATTGCAAAGTCAAGTGCAACAGTAAACTTCATGTGGTGACTTCAACCCCAAGCATTTTCTGGGACGGTTATTTAGAAGATAAACTACTGTCTCTAAATAGCCGTCATCCAAATTTCTAAAGTCCATGCCTCTCGGCAGGAAGAAGCGCAGGCAGTCATTTATGTTTTCGTTTGAGCCCCGCTGCCATGGACTGTGAGGGTCTGCAAAATAAACTGAAGTCTTGAGTTCTTCCTCAAGCTTCCTGAATTTTGCAAACTCGGAGCCATTGTCAAAGACTATCGTCCTTGGGCGGATTCCTTTTTCGCTAAAAGCTTCCTTTATGGCATCAAGAACTTTGTCCGAAGAAGGGCTGCAAACGCTTTTTGCCAGCAGGAAACGGCTCTTCCTGTCCAGAAGGGTTACAATGCAGCCTTTCCCCGGGGTTGTCCGAATCGTATCCCCCTCCCAGTCATCCAGCCGCCCGCGGTGTTTTGCCTCTTCCGGCAGGTCGTGAATCGTTTTGTCCGGCTGTATGGTGCAATACTGGCTCCTTTTGCCGTATTTTTGTTTCCCCCGCCTCCTCAGGTGTGATTTTGCCGAGATTCTTTCAAAAACACCGGCTTTTATTGCAGAATATATTGTGTTGAATGAAATAGAATCATCTTCATGCCGCTCATTCCATTTGAGTGCGATTATTTCAGGGCTCCAGTATTCATGAAGTTTTTCCTGAATGAATCCAAACAGTTCCGTCCCTTTCTGAATCCTGCTTTTCCTGACGCTTTTTTTTCTGTTCGCCAGATAGTTTTCATAAGAAACCTCCGGGTTAAAGCTTCCTCCCGGGCATCTTTTGATAATCCTGCCCACGGAAGACCTGTGCTTGTTCAGGGCAAGGGCAATTTGGCTGTTGCTCAGCCCAAGCTGCAGCAAATAGAATAGACAACACATATCCATTTGTGTAAAATGTCTGTATAGCTTCATAGTTTGTTTTTTCCTTTAATGTGGTAGTTTTGGGTTAAAACATTCTATGAAGTTTTTTTATTTATTTTAAGTGTTGCACTTGCAATTACAATGTACCCCTACCCCTCCATTGCTGTCGCAACGGCTACGCCGCCCTTCCAATCGGGGGTAGGATTTGTTTTGCAAAAGAAAAGCTTCATTTGCAAAGTGCAGCCGTCCAAAACTAGTAAATCTTTTGGATTTCCTCGTGCTGTTTCTCCAAAAGCTCCATTACATGGTCAATCATCTTCTGCTTGGGGTCTGCCTCATCTTCCGGCAAAGAAGCAAGATATTCCTTTCGGAAAGGCTTGCACTCTATTACAGGGCTTGCCGTAAAAATCATCTTGGCAGGGGCAACAAGGTCATCCAGCATATCCTCGTTCTGAATTTCAAGAATGCTGCCGTTAATGCTTACCAAAATCACAATGTCAAACATGCGGAGGTAGCTGTCTATCTCGCGCAAACCACGCTTTGTCTCCGGATGACCTGGCCTGTAGCGGGTTCCTGACGGGAATACAAGTATTACCTGTCCCCTTCTCTTGCAGTCATCCATGGCATGCATAGCGGCAAGGTTGATTTTGCGTGCCTTCTGTTCCTCCGCCTTAGCCTCCTCTTCCGTAGCGGCATTCTTTTCGTTGGTGTCCAGGCTGCGGGTAGGATAAATTACAACGCGGGTAAAACTTTCCGCAAAAGCGCGCACTATCGGGCTAGCCTCGTTAAGCTTCATACCGGCAATTGCAACGATTCTCTTGGAAAGATCAGAAAGCTTCTCCTTACCGGAATGTTCAAGCATATAGCAAAAAGCCGGAAGGTCTGTATTGGAATAATGCTCCATAAGAATAAGTCCACGCTTACCAGCGCAAACCTCATCATAGAATTTCTCAAAATTTTCCGTACCCTCAAGGTGGCTTTCCGGAAGGGTATTGTCCTCCACAAGCGCATCCATAATCTTACGGGTCGTCGGATTCTCTTCCTGGTAAACATTCGTGCTGTCAATCTTAGCAGCCGCAACAGAAAGACTTGCAAGCTTCTTAAATGATTCACCGTAGCGCTCTTTAAGCGACATCTTTCTGACAG
>JAGACC010000047.1 GCA_017614295.1 Treponema sp. | reverse complement strand
TGCAAATGGCGCTTCCATCATCATCTCCCAATTCTTTGGTGCAAAAAACGACCGCTGTGTTTCCTCTTCCGTCCACACCTTTGTAATTCTTTCTATATTATTGGGGTTTGCCGTAACCATAATCGGTGTCTTTGGCTCTGGTTTTGCCCTAAACCTAATCAAAACCCCAAAGGAAATTTTTGACAACGCAATTATATACCTAAGGATTTATTTTCTTGGAATCATACCCATGTTCTTGTACAACACCGGCGCAAGCATCCTCCGCGCAACCGGGGATTCCAAAACTCCATTCTGGGTCCTTGTTATGGCCTGCTTCGTAAACATAAAACTGGACTGCTTCTTTGTGGCTGTCCTGAACCTTGGTGTTGCAGGTGTTGCCTATGCCACAATAATCTCTGAAGCCGTAAGCATGGTCATAATTTTTATTCCCCTTGTGCGCACAAGAAATGTCTACCGCCTGGAATTTTCAAAACTAAAACCGGACTATTCACTTCTTACCAAGATGGTAAAACTTGGGGTTCCTTCCGGTGTCTATTCCATGATGTACACCTTCTCCAACCTCATAATGATGTCTTTTGTGAATACCTTCCCCACCACAACCATTGCCGCCTGGACCGCCTGGGGCAAGCTGGACGCGCTTTTCTGGATGAGCGTTTCTTCCATGGGCATGGCCTTAAGCACCTTCTCCGGACAGAACTACGGGGCAAAAAAATACGACCGCATAAAAAAGGCTGCCTGGCGTGGGCTTTTAATAATGTGGGCAATTACGCTTGTAATCGTAATCATCTTCCGCCTCTTTGGAAGGTTCTTCTACGGCCTTTTCATTCCGGGAGAAAAAGAAGTAATAGAAATGGGCTTTAAGATTCTCCTCTTCCTTACCCCCGCGCTCTTCCTTTATGTACCAAGCGAAATCCTTTCTGGAATCATAGGCGGAGTGGGAAAGACCTATGTTTCCATGATAGTTACCGTAATTGGAATCTGCGGAACAAGAATGATCTGGCTCTTCTCCTGCTGCCAAGGAACAGACAACTTTTTTAAAGTAATAACCTGCTACCCAATTTCCTGGCTAATCAGCGGCCTTATATTCTTTGCCTACTTCATGAGCAAACGCTGGGCCCGCTAATAATGAATAGAAGCCAATTTTCCAAATTTCTTCTTGTATAAGGAATCTGGGAAAATGATTTGTGTGGAGCGGTAAGGAAAAGACGGCTGAAAACCCGCATTGGAGCGGTACGGGACTTGCAACTTATTCTTTGGGGTTTAAGAAGTCGTTAATAACAAATCCGCGACACCGCGGGTTTCTCAGACGGATTTGACTGGACGCGCAACACAAATCAGTTTCCCATGTTTTTATAGGGCAAAATTTGTAAAAGTGTAGTATAATAGAAGAAAGGAGAATTTTATGGATAAGATTGAAGAACTTCAGAAATATGTTGACGAGGCTAAGAATATTGTTTTTTTTGGAGGGGCTGGCGTTTCTACGGAAAGTGGCATTCCGGACTTTAGGAGCGTGGACGGACTCTACAACCAGAAGTGGGACTATCCGCCGGAAGAAATCCTTAGCTCCACATTCTTTTATTCAAACCCAAAAGAATTCTACCGCTTTTACCGCGAAAAAATCCTTGTGGAAGGAATAAAACCAAACGCCGCTCACCTTAAGCTTGCGGAACTGGAACAAAAGGGTAAGCTCTCTGCCGTAATCACCCAGAACATAGACGGTTTGCACCAGGCAGCCGGAAGCAAAAACGTTCTTGAACTTCACGGAAGCACACTGCGTAACCACTGCCCCAGGTGCGGAGCCTTCTACGACATTGACTATATGATTAAGCACAAGGACAGCCACGGCCTTCCGATATGCAAAACATCCGGTTGCGAGACAGTCATAAAGCCGGATGTTGTCCTCTACGGAGAAAACCTGGACGAAGATGTTATCTCCAAGACTCTCGCTGCGCTAAGGGCTGCCGACCTGCTTATAATCGGAGGAACCTCGCTCACAGTCTACCCCGCAGCAGGCTTTGTCCGCGCCTACACAGGAGACCGCCTTGTCCTTATAAACCGCGACGCAACCACATCCGACTCAATAGCAAGCCTGGTAATCCACGACAGCATAGGCAAGGTTCTTTCGCAAATTAAAGCATAAGAAAAATCCTTCCGAAGATTGTACCTTGCATATCCGCTGTTCTACAGGTGGATACAGAAAAATAAAGAATTTTAAAACCACGTTACGCTTTTAAAGCCTCTGACGTGGTTTTTGCATGGGGTTGAATCATAATGTGTTTTGAATACAAAGGTAAATCTTATCCATATAAAGCAGTTTATTTCCAGAATGAAGGGGTAGACTACATTGTTTCTTGTGAAGACCTTAATGCTGCCTTGCTTCCCAACGGAGTCGATTATGATTCGGATGAGGCTAAGCATATAGATGAACAAGTCTTCTTTTTTGTACCAAATGATGTTTTGAATGAATCCGATGAGTCTATTGAAGAATATGTAAGTGCGGCTATGTGAAAGAAGTCCTGTTTGGGGTATGGTTTTATCTTGCGCAAAAATCCGGACCTGTCTACGCCCGATTGGAAGGGTTGCGAAAGCAAGACCGCCGGAGGCGGGCCGGAGCGGTAGCGGAGCCCTGGAAAGCGGGTGACGCAAAGAGGCTGACGGTCGAATTAGCAAAGGGGCAAGATGGTAGAACCGGGAGAACTTTCGTCCTAAAAATTACCTTGAAGAAAAAAAGCCTTAAGTGCCCATCTTGAAATTTTCGCGTTTTTTGCGTATTCTACGGGAATAATCAGATGTTTTAGGTTTTTGCCGGGGGTTTTTTATGGGACTACGTTTATATAACACAATGGGACGCCAAATGCAGGAATTTGAGCCGATTACGCCGGGTTTCTGCGGTTTTTACGGATGCGGGCCTACGGTTTACAATTATGCCCATATAGGAAATCTGCGAGCATACGTTTTTTTGGATACTCTTGACCGCACGCTTACTTTTCTTGGCTACGATAAAAAGCACGTAATGAACATAACGGATGTTGGCCACCTTACCGGTGATGCTGATGACGGTAAGGACAAGATGCTTAAGACTGCGGAGGAAAAGCACCAGTCCGTTCTGGAAGTTGCAAAATTCTATACGGATGCTTTTCTTTCTGATATTGATGCGCTGAATATCCGCCGGCCGGATGTTATCTGCAAGGCTACGGAGCATATTCCGGAGATGATTGAGCTTATAAAGCGGATAGAAGCCAACGGCCACACCTACATGGCTGGTGGAAACCTTTACTATGACGTTTCTACTTATCCGGACTACGGTAAGCTTGCAGGTATAGACATAAACGATCTTAAGGCAGGGGCGCGCATAGAGGTTGACCCTAACAAGAGGAGCCCATACGACTTTGTCCTTTGGTTTACAAAGAGCAAGTTTGAGAACCAGGCTTTGACTTGGGATTCTCCATGGGGAAGAGGCTACCCCGGTTGGCATATTGAATGTTCTGCAATGAGCATGAAGTATCTTGGCGAACACTTTGACATTCACACCGGCGGTATTGACCACGTGCCCATTCACCATACGAACGAGATTGCCCAGAGCGAGGGTGCTACAAGCAAGAAGTGGGTTAACTACTGGCTGCACAATGAATTCCTTGTAATTACAAAGCCGCGTTCTTCTTCCGGAGACGGTGCTTCTGACGGTGAAGTTGAGGCTGCCAAGATGAGTAAGTCCAGCGGTAACTTTTTGCGTCTTCAGTCGTTAATAGATAAAGGCTACAGTCCGCTTGACTACCGCTTCTTCCTGCTCGGCGGACACTACCGCAAGCAGATTTACTTCAGCTATGACGCGATGAACAGCGCTAAGAATTCACGCGCCGCCCTTGTGCAGAGAATCGCAAAGCTTGCGCAGAATGCAGGCGGAAAAGAGGCGCT
>JAGACC010000379.1 GCA_017614295.1 Treponema sp. | reverse complement strand
ATCATTGAACTTTATGGGATCAAGCAACCAGCGTATTCTTAGGCTAAAATAGGTGGAATAAAATGTCCGATTAAGTCTTGCCAAGTGGCAGTTTTGTTTGCAAAGCCCCGCAACGCACTGTTACTTCTTATGGAAAAAACTTGTTATATAAACAGACAGCAGAGAGAGAACACTTTTTTAGAGGTAAAAAATGAAAGTAGTAAAACCTTGTATTTTGATTATGGCAGCATTCGTCTGCGCAACTTCTTCTTTTGCAGCAAAAACAATGTCTTCCTTTACAATGCAGAAATACCGGGACTTTACCGAATGCCGCGCACAGGCATCTAAATCCACGGACTATACGGCTATCATAGCGCAATATGGAAGCTTTGAGGCGGAAGTTCTTGCCCAACTGCCAGCCCAGGCAACAGACCTTGAGCAGGAAAAGCTTTTCTGGGAAAGCTGCGTGCGGCTTGCAAAATTTGAATACATATTCAACATAAAGGCAGACATAAAGCAGGAGAGGCTTGCCCTAAAGAGCCAGATGGAACGCAACGAAAAATACATCAGCGCGCACAGGAAGAAGGACGGTGTTGCCCCACTATTTTACATGATTACCGGAGACACCACATCCTGCTACATGAGCTTTTCGGTGGCAAGTGCAATGTTCCACGGAATGAGGGTAAAGGCTTTGTATGAATACGCAGCGGAAGGCGGCACAAACATGTGGGCGGCAAACCTTGGGCTTGGACAGTGGATGTTCTATGCACCGGGACTTCTTGGCGGCAGTATGAAGAAGGCGGAAAAGCACTTTTTGGCAGCGGTAAAGGCATCTGCAACTGACGCGGAAAAATTCTACACTTACACTTATTATGCCCAATTTTTGTTTGAGACTGGCAAAAAAAGTGAATGTTCAGCCTACATGGACAAGGCAAACGCTTTGGTTCCGGGCAGCAACTACCTTGCAAGAATTAAAAAGCTGAATGAAAAAGGAACTGGGCTTTTCACATACAACAGGGAACATTCCGGCGTAGACAGCAACACAGACCCTGATGCAAAAGATTTGTAGGGAATGCATATCCTCCTAGCAGAAGAAGCCTAGCCGGGATTGGAAGGGTTGCGCAGCAAGACCGCGCCAGCGGGCCGGAGCGGCAGCGTAGCCCTGCAAAGCCCGATGAAAATGGCCTCCCGACAGGGCAGTTAAATTTGACTTACGCTCCAAACAGAAGATGAACGCTAGACTTTCACAGACCCTGAAATTACTTGCATGCAAGTGCGTTCAGGGTGACTGTTTAGCCAGGGTGACGCGTTCACCCTATTACCTGCTACAGGCGCTCGCTGTGGTCGTCGCGCTTGCCTCCCTTGCCCAAGACAACGACAATCTCGTTACTTTGAGCAAGTTCGCTTGCGGGAACAGTAATTCCGTCTATCTTTTTGCCGTTAAGCGTAAGTTCTACAACTCCGCAGCAGACATGATCCGGGTTCTTTACCTGAATGCTCAAGTTCTTTCCGCGGAAGCTGCGCTGAATCTTGTAGCCGTCCCATTCGTGTGGAATACAGGGGTCAACCATCATTCCTTCGTACTGGGGGCGGATTCCCAAGATGTACTGGGTTATAGAATAGTAGTTCCAAGTAGCAGCACCGCTAAGCCAGCTAACCCTTGTGTTTCCGGCTCTTGGCGAGAAGGTTGAATATGTGGTCTGACCAACAACATAAGGTTCGCTCTGACGGATTTCCGCCTTGTCGTTGTATGCGGCAGGAATAGAAGCCTTGCAGTATTCAAATGCCTGGTCGCCGTGGCCAAGAAGAGTTTCCGCAATTACGCCCCAACCCTGCGTGTGGTTAAAGATACCGGCATTTTCCTTGATTCCCGGGTTAAATACTACTGCGCGCATAACATCAACGCTTGTGTGGACAAACGGAGGAGCACTAAGCATAAGACCGTACGGGGTAGCAAGCTTTTCCTTAACAGTCTTCATACAAGATGCAGCCTGTTCCGGTGTAGCGGCAGAACTAAGAACCGACCATACCTGGGTGTTAAAGTAAACCTGGCCTTCTTCGTAGGTGTGGGTTCCGTAAACAGTACCGTCTTCCGCAATAGCCCAAATCCACCACTTTCCGTCCCAGCACTTGTTCTGGATAGCCTTGTCAAGCTTTTCCCTCTGAGCCAAAGCCCATTCGCTTTCGTCCTTTTTGCCAAGGCGCAAAGAAATGTCTGAATAAGTTGTAAGACCAAGACGCAGCTGGAATGCTACGAACAAGCTTTCTCCGTGGTAGCCAAGGCGCAGACAGTCGTTCCAGTCCGCAAGAAGACCGCAAGGCAAACCGTCCTTACCCATGCGCTCAAGGTTAAACAGAAGTGCCTGCTTTAAGTGGCCGTAAACAGTAGCTTCTCCGTGGTCGGCATAGGGAACAACCGTATTGTAAAGGTTAAAGTCACCATTTTCTGCAATGTATGCAGGAACAGCGTTAAAGAACCAAAGGCAGTCGTCTGAGCGGTATTCATCTTCGTTTGGTGCCTTTTCGTGACCGGGGTTGTGGTCTGTTCTGATTACAGGTATTGCACCACCGTTTGCAACCTGGCCGCTAAGCATACGGAACATGCGCTCCTTTGCTTCCTCTGGAATTGCAGCAGATACGCCAAGAATATCCTGAACAGAATCGCGGTAGCCCAAACCGTCGCGTTCTCCGTTGTAGACAAGGGATGCAGCCCTTGACCATGCAAAAGTGATAAGACAGTTGTAAAGACCCCACATGTTAACGGTGTGGTTAATGTCCGCATCCGGAGTTTCTGCCTTAAAGCTTGCAAGTTTGGAATGCCAGTTTTCCACCAGCTTTTTAAATTCAGCGTCAGCCCTTTCCGTAGTGCCAAATTCTTCTACAGCCTTTTTGCCGTAAGTGTTAGCCTCGCCAATACCAAGCATGACCATGATTTCTTTTGACTGGCCGGGTGCAAGCTCTATTTCTGTCTGCAAAGAACCGCAGGAAGAGTCGCCGTAAGCGTCACTGTTTGAACACTTTCCCTTTATAACAGCAGCAGGTTCCTTGTAGCTTCCGTATGTTCCAAGGAAAGCAGCACGGTCCGTGTCGTAAGCCGTAAGATTTGAACCGCACAAAGCCATCCATGCGCTCATGCACATGTCTCCGCCGGTAGAAAGAGGTCTGTCCGGATTCTGGATTGCAAAGTTGTCCTGAATTGAAATGCGCAGCATATTGTCTTTTCTGCTGCCCTTGGTAATGAAAATAGAATACTGAAGGTTAACCTGGTCCTGTTCCGTTGACCACTGGTTTGTAAATTCACAGTAGCTAAAGGCGCTAAGCTTTCTTGCCTTGTCGGAATTGTTTGTAAGGCGCAGTCTCCAGTATTCGAAGGTCTGTCCAAGCGGAACGTAGTAAAGGGTCTCCGACTTGATTCCTGAATATTCGGATGTGATGGAAGTATATGCTGTACCGTGACGGCATTCGCTCTTGTAGGAGTTCAGGTCCTTGCCAACAGGCTGCCAGGAAGCTGACCAATAGTCACCGGAGTCGTTGTCGCGAAGGTAAAAATAGCGGCCCGGCTGGTCCATAGGAATAGAGTTAAAGCGCATACGCAAAAATCTTCCGCGGGCACCAGACTTGTAAAAGCCGTAACCGCCGGCATTATTTGTAATAACAGCGCCGTATTCCGTAGAACCCAGGTAGTTGCTCCAAGACTGAGGGGTGTCTGGACGTGTAATCACATATTCTTTTTTCTCATCATCAAAATATCCGTAATTCATACAAAACTCCATAAAAGACGTTGCCTAAGTATAGCGGATTTAGAAAAAAAATGAAAGTTAAAACCTAAGACTTGGTAATTGAAAGTTGATATTTTTTCTGGATGCAATTTTTTTGGACGGTACTTTTTTACGCTCTACCATGCATTTTTTGACTAACCCGACAGAAAGCCACTTTGCGTCACCGCCCTTCCGCCCTTCGGTAACCCTCATCCCGCTTACGCGGGACTAAAGGGGCTCCACGGCGGCGTAAGCTTGGCATTGAAATTAATAGGAAGAATAATATGTAGAAAGCCCAGTTTTGTCCTTTTCGGAAAGGGTCTTAAAGTAGTCGTAGGCGGCAAAAATTGTGGCTGCTACAAATTCATTCTCTTCCTGGCCAAGAACCCTTGAAAACTTCTTGTTTACAAGAAAGTCAGCCGGGTAGGAATACAGGTCCACAAGGGCATATTCTTCGCCGTAGACATAAACTTTCATGCCAAAAGGAATGTCCGAAACAAGGGTATAGGTCTGCCCCTTTTGGTCATACTCGTTTACCTTTACAATAACAATCGGAACCGCATCGGCACTGGAAACAATCCTGTCTTCATTCTGCACAAGAATCTTTGTGCCGCTCCTTCCAGCCTTAAGATAGCACTTTTTCTCGTCGGCAGTATAGACAAAAGTGCAGTCAAAAGCAGGCTCCATTTCGCTAATAAAAGTACCAGTAAAAGCACGCTTTGCATCTGGGTATTCCTTTAGGATGGCAGCGTTAGCCTTCTTGCCAGAAAGTGGCTGCTCCTTTAGGTCTACGGAATAATTTCTCCAGCCAAGGGAATGAACCTCCTGGGCAAAAAGTCCAACCTTGTAGGAAAGTTTTTCGGGGCTATATTCGCTACCCTCTTTTACATGAAGCTTTGCAGTATTGCACGAAATGCAGTCCAAGGCAAATAATGCCACTAATACTATTAATATAGAAGAAATCTTTTTCATAATGAATTTTATAGCATTAGAAAGAGAGTTTTTCAAGGGTGTACCCTTGGACCCCGAATTTGGAGGGGAGGAAACCGCTCAGAGTCCGAAGCCCGCAGTTTTTCCCCCTCCAAACCTACGCCCGATTGGAAGGGCGAGTTGCTTGCAACTCGTTGCCTTTAGGCAATGGAGGCGGAAGCCGGAACCCTGGAAAGCGGGTGACGCATAGGGGCTTTATCTCGAGTTAGGTAAGGGATAGTATGGTAGAGCATGCAGGACTTCGTCCTAATGACTACCGTCCTAGAGATTACCGTCCGGAAAATTCGATTATTGAATTCAATAAGAAATATTGATATTAT
>JAGACC010000046.1 GCA_017614295.1 Treponema sp. | reverse complement strand
TGTACTTTCCAAACTGGAGCAGCTTTGCCGTGAAGGAATTCCAGAGGATGACGTAAAGCGTGTCTGCATGGAAGTTGAATTTAGCAACAAAGAAGTTGTTCGCATTTCAGGTCCAAATTCCCTTTCCATACTGGCACGTTCCCTTAGGGGATGGGGATACGGAGCAAAGCCTTGGGAAACACTTTTGTTCACCGCTGAATACGAAAGGCTCAAGAAGAGAATTGCTGGCGACCCCAACTACATTTCTTCCCTTATACAAAAATACCTTTTGCAGAACAAGAACCGCTCGCTTGTTACCGTAACCGCATCCATGTCTTGGAGCAAGAAGCGCGCCCTTATGGAAAAGAAGCTTGCCCAGAAAATGTACCGCGATGCAGACAAGGATGAACTTTTAAAGTCCCTGCAAAAGATGAGGAAATTCCAGAGTAAGCCGCTCAGCAAAGAAGAAGAGAATCTTATTCCTTCGCTTAACGTAAAGGACCTTGTTGCAAGGAAGAATAAAATCTTTACAAAAGAAGGCGAAGTTAAGGGTGTTACAGTTTTCTCCTGCAAGGAAGCCACAAACGGTATTTCCTACGTCCACGTTGCCTTTCCTGCAGATGTGCTTTGTGCAGCTGACTATGAATATCTTCCCTGCCTTTGCATGTGCATGGGGCAGGTTGGATGGGGTGGTGAACCTTGGGACAAAATTCAGACCAAGATTCAGTGCGTAAGTGCGGGAATTGGTGCTTACCCCCAGTCTGCTCCTGTTTCATATACTGCTACGGAGGAATTTTTTAGCAAACCCTATGCTGGCCGTGACTGGGTTGTCTTTAGGATAAAATTCCTTGAGGAATACACAAAAGACGCTCTTTCTGCCTTGTCTGACTGCATACGCAAAACCGATTTTTCCGATACCGCAAGGCTTAAGGACTTGGTTACTTCCCAGTACAACTCGATGCGCACAACAATAGTTCCTTATGGAAACGCCTATTCTGCAATGAGGGCTGCATGTACAACCAACAGGTCCAGTGCCCTGCATGAAATTTGGGAAGGTCTTTCTTCTATAGAGACTGCAAAAAAAATATATTCAATGCCTGTAAAAAAGCTTTCGGCAAAACTGAACGAGCTTTTGGCAAAGGTAAGGAATGGCGGTGCCGTGGTGAACGTAATCGCAAGCAAAAAGGGTCTGTCACTCTTTTCCGAAGAGCTTCCTCTTTTCCTTAAGGCTACAGGAATTCATCCCCTCCGCAAAAGGTATGCAAACAAGGATTCCGACTTTTACGCAATGACGGAAAGGCTTGGCTTTAAGACTCTTGGTTCAAAGACTTCCGCTAAGGCATTAAGTGAAGGTGTCCGCTCAGGCTGCGATGATGAGTATATAGAAGTTCCTGGTGCAACAGGATATTCTGCCTATGTATTCCCCGGCTCCTATTTGGGAACACACGAAGCTGTTGCAGAACATGTCTATGCACACTTGCTTTCCACCACAACGCTTTGGAACGACGTACGGACTCAGGGTGGGGCTTATGGGGTTTCGCTCAACACAAAAAGCGACTCTGGAATCTTAAAGTACAGCACTTACCGCGACCCAAATCCATTTGCCTCTCTTAATACACTTATTCAGGCTGTAGAAAAAGACTTTGGCAAGAAAATTTCAAAGGATGTAGTGGACAGGGCAATAACCGGCTGCTATTCGCTTGAGCTTGTTCCCCGTACTCCTGCTACAAAGGGGTCGGTGGCATTTTACAGGAAACTCTATGGCATAGAACCTTCCATCGTCTACAAGGACTTTAAGGCTATGCTAAAGCTAAGGCCGGAAGACCTTCAGAAAGCCGTAAGCCGCTGCAGGGATAAAGTTCAGGAGGGAAAATTTGTGGTCATCTTTGGTTCTGAAATTGCGTCAAATCCCTTTAAAAAAGAGGAAAAAAGGGGCAATTCCGGGCAAGAAGGTCAAATTCGTGGAAAATATGTTAAGATAATGTTATAATAATGGCCGATAAAGAGGTTAGGTGTATTTAGTATGGATAAAAAAGCTTCAATGGAAAAATTTGTAGAAATGATAAGGCAGCTTGTTTCTGACGTTCAGGGTGCACCCTATCCAGGATCAGGCTTTGAGCCGGAACTCTACTCAATCTGGTACGAGCATGTTCAGATCAATGCCCAGAACTGCTTTGAATTCCTTGATGAAAATTTCCCCGCAGACAAGGACGAGCTTTCCAAAACCTTGCAGAAAATGTTTAAATAGAGCCTTTATTCTGCCGAAGATAAAGTTAAGAACCCGGATTTAAATTTGATTTCGGGCTTAACTTATTTGCTTTGGGTGGAAAAAATGGCAGTAAAGAAAATCAGCCGTAATGAACGGTACATGCTCAAGGGTGCCTTAAAAAGGAATGGCTTTGACGAGTGGCGTATCGTTACCAATGGTTTTAACAAGACAACAGGCGAAGAAAAGACCTTCCTCATTGAATTTTATGTTGTGAACCCTGCACTTTCCCCTGACAAATGTATTTTAGGATTCAAGAGCCGCAATAAAAAATCCGAATCAGACTTGCAGTACGCACTGGCAGGAACCCAGGCAGCAACTACAATGCAGACGGAAGAATTTGTTCAGCCTTCATTTGCTATGGTAAAAGCAGGAATGCTTGCAGAAAACGGAAAGCAGATGAACGCTTACTTCCCCCCGGAACAGCTTGAATTTGGCAAGACCGACTATCTTATAAAGGTTGGCGGATCAAGCGGAGAAATGTGCATGCTTACAGACGACGCTACCTATGGCTCCGTCCGTGTAACAGCAGCAGAACTTCAGGAAAAACCGGAACTCTTGTGCCAGGCAGGAAGTATGTCCTGGAGCTTAAAATTCAAAAAGCAGATAGAATTTTCCCCCGACTACCATGGAGTAGGAAACCACTGGGCTTGTTTTGGTGCAAGAACTTCCTTTGAAGGCCGCATTATATTTGACGGTGAAGAATACGTGGTTATGCCAAAGAAATCCTACGGCTACATGGACAAGAACTGGGGAAAGAATTTTGTCTCTCCAATTTACCACTTGAATTCTTCAAACTTTACAAGCATCATAAACGGTAAGGTTATGGATCATTCATGCCTTGCAGTTCAGGGTGTATACAACAACAAACTTTCTGTTCTTATCTGTCTTGAAGGCAACAAAATTGAATTCCACGCGGACAAGCATAAGAAGTACACCATTACCTATGAATGTACGGAAATGCCGGAGGACGACGAGGGTGTTCGCTTGCACTGGACGGTTAGCATACATGACAGAAAGCGCGTAGTAGACATAGACGTATTCTGCAATGCATCCGCAATGTTCATCCGCGACTATGAATGCCCGGAAGGTTCCCGCAAGCTTTTAAAAATACTTGGCGGAGGAAACGGTACCGGAGAGCTTAAGGTCTTTAACAAAATCAAAAAGAACCTGGAGCTAATCGAAGACGTGCGCATTGCAAATGTGGTCTGTGAATACGGCAACATCGAATTCCCCGAAACTTAATTTTTGAATTTTTTTTTGGACGTTGCTGCCATTTTTTACAGACATTCCTTGTAAAAACCTTTCATGCCTCTTGATTCGGGCTTTCCGCCGTTCCGGTTCTCGCCTCCATTCCTCACCCGCAGCTTGCGCTACGAGTTCGGAACGCCTCCGGCGCGGCTACAATCCCGCGTAGCATCTTTTTAAATTTTTCAAGAAAAAATCTTGCCTTTTCTACTGATCGTAATTATTTTTTAAACAGGTGATAGTTTTACACTGGAGGTAAAAAATGAATTACGACCAGATGACTTTAAAAACACAGGATGCCATACAGGAAGCCAATTCTCTTGCCCAGCAGAAGAACCCCAGCGAGATAGGCCCTGAGCATCTTTTACACGCACTTCTAAGACAAAAAGACGGAACTATTCCACCCCTTGTTGAGCGGATTGGGGTTCAAAGCGAGACTCTCCTTGGCGAAGTGGAAAAGCTTCTTGATTCATATCCTCAAGTGAGCGGCAACGTTCAGATGGCATTTTCTTCATCTGCGCAAAAGATAATTGCAAATGCGGAAAAAGAAATGTCTTCTCTAAAGGATATGTATCTTTCCACAGAGCATATTTTTCTTGCCATGACGCAAAGCGACAGTCCTGTTGGGAACTTGCTGCAAAGGTTTGGCTGTACCCACAAGGAAGCTTTAAAAGCCCTGCAGTCAGTCCGCGGAAACCAAACGATAGATTCAAATGATCCGGAAAGCAAAATGCGTTCTCTGGAAAAGTACTGCACGGACCTAACATCCCTTGCGCGCCAAGACAAGATTGATCCGGTAATTGGACGTGATGAAGAAATTAGGCGAGTGATGCAGGTTATAAGCCGCCGCACAAAAAACAATCCTGTCCTCATAGGAGAACCTGGTGTAGGTAAGACTGCAATTGTAGAAGGTCTTGCCCGCCGCATTGCAAGCGGAGACGTTCCCGACAGCCTAAAGGACAAGAGGCTTCTTTCTCTGGACATGGGTTCACTTGTTGCGGGAGCAAAATTCCGCGGTGAATTTGAAGAGCGCTTTAAGAGCGTAATAAATGAAGTCAAAAAATCTGAGGGAAGAATCATCCTCTTTATAGATGAACTTCACACAATTGTTGGAGCTGGTAACGCAGAAGGCAGTATGGATGCG
>JAGACC010000378.1 GCA_017614295.1 Treponema sp. | reverse complement strand
GCATAGCGCAAAAGAGCCTGCCGCATTCGTTCTGCATGCTCAATATCAACGCAGAAAACAATTGTCTTTGCCATTGGATCAGAATTGGTCAGATATTCCATAATCTTTTTGGCAACAAGATCTGTTCTTTCATCAATTACAATATTGCGGTCATAATCCTTTGTATTATAAAGCCGGTCTTCTACAAGTTCACCATTTATGTCTGTCTTACCGTGTTCTGGTCTATATCCTTCAAGGTCTACATTCATTCCCACGCGGAGAACTTTATATGGAGCAAGGAATCCGTCATCAATTCCCTGTCTTAGGGAATATGTATAAATCGGTTCGCCAAAATATTCTATATTCGAAAGTTCCTTTGTCTCTTTTGGAGTAGCGGTCATACCAATTTGTGTTGCCGAGCTAAAGTAACTCAAAATTTTATGCCAGGCTTTGTCTTCATCAACTGAACCGCGGTGACACTCATCTACAATTATCAGGTCAAAAAAATCTGGACTGAACTGTTTGTAAACATCCGGCTCTTCATCATAGTTTGTAAGGCCCTGATAAAGAGCAAGGTAAATCTCATAAGCCTTGTCTATTTTCTTATGCCTGATAATCGTAAGCTTGTCTTTAAAGTGTTTAAAGTCACCTTTCTTAGTCTGAGTTATAAGATTATTTCTGTCAGCAAGATATAGGATTCGTTTTTTAGCACCAGACTTCCAAAGCCGATAAATAATTTGAAAAGCAGTATAGGTTTTGCCAGTTCCCGTAGCCATTACAAGAAGAATTCTATTTTGACCACGCGCTATGGCTTCTACCGTTCTGTTGATTGCAATGCGTTGGTAGTACCTTGGCGCATAACAATCTCTTCCGGCAAAATATGAGCAAAGCGATGTATCTTCGGCTTCTTTTGTTTCCAGTCCATTATATTTTTTATAACATTCCCATATTTCTGATGGAGTTGGAAAATGATCAAGGTCAGCTTTTTCAGAAACAATATCCGCACAATTTCTTCTATATTGAATTACAAATCCATCTCCATTGCTGGAAATTGCAACTGGTATATCAAGAGTTTCTGCATATTCCAGAGCCTGTTGCATTCCAGCTCCGACAGTATGCTTGTTATCTTTTGCTTCTACAACAGCAACTGGAATATTAGTTTTATAATATAAAATTATGTCTGCACGTTTCTTTTCACCACGCTTTGTAAGTTTGCCTTTTACAAAAATACGGCCGGCAGTAAAAGACGCTTCTTCCCGTATCTGGTTTTGCTTATCCCAACCGGAAGCTTCTATTGCAGGGAGAATAAATTTTGTAATAATATCGCGTTCAGAAAAACTAGATTTATTGTCCATATTTATGATTCTATTATAACACCAAGATATTATTTTTGAAACTTATTTTTTTAAGCGCCACCCATTTTTACCGCCGCAAAAATTCCAGAACAGCAGCATTGAATTCCGAAGGGTTTTTGTTTGCAACAAAATGATTTCCCTTTATGAACTTTAGCTCGGCACTGGCAATACTTTCTGCGATGAGCCTCGTATGCTTTTCTTTTACCATGTCCTTTGTTCCGGCAATGACAAGAACTGGGGATTTGATTTTCCTCAGCTCTTCCAAAGGAATGTTCGGATCGTTTACCATGAGTCCAAGCATTTCGGCATTGGCTTTTGCACCGGGGCTTTTCTTTGCGAATGCATTTGTAATTCTGTATCCTAGCTCTATTGGAATCTGTGTTGCAGCTTTTATTCCTCCGGTGTTAAGATTTCCTCCGTTCAGAATAAGCTTGTTAACCCTGGAGGGATATTTGATTGCAAAAATCATGGCAATGTTTGCTCCGTCAGAAAAACCAAGAATGTTCGCCTTTTCCAAACCGTGGGCATCCATAAAATAAAGCAAATCGTCCGCAAACTGCCTGATTGTAAATGGAGCGCTTCCCCTTTCAGTTTTTCCGTGACCCCTTGTATCCAGCGCAAATACGTGGTAGGCAGCAGAAAAGGCTTCCACCTGATTACAAAAATAGCTTGAATTCTCTCCGTTTCCATGAAGAAGAATCAGAGGCTCCCCTTCCCCACGCTCAAGGTAAAAATGAGATATGTCCATAAAAGTATGCTAACACCTTTTTAGGGTTTTATCTATGGAAAAAGTTCAAGAAATAATTTTAAAATATTTTTGAAAAAACACGATTTTGCCACTATCTTTTTACGGCTTATCTGTTAAAATATAAGTTACAACAATAAACTGAGAGGAATGAAATATGGCGATGAGACTTGTTACTCGTTCTGATTTTGACGGATTGGCCTGCGGTGCACTTTTGCTCGAAGCTGGCGTAATTGACCATTGGAAATTTGCTCACCCTAAAGATTTGCAGGACGGGCTTGTTCCAATCGACAGCAATGACTGTCTTGCCAACGTTCCGTTTGTGGAAGGCTGCGGCCTTTGGTTTGACCATCATTCAAGCGAATTTGAACGCAATCAGCTTGAAGGAAAATACAAGGGCGAAAGCAGAATAACTCCTTCTTGTGCAAGAATCATTTATGACTATTACGGCGGAAAAGAAAAATTCAAGAACTTTGACGAACTTATGGTAGCGGTAGACAAAGTTGACTCCGGAAATTTGACCATAGATGAAATTCAAAATCCAAAGGGATGGATTCTTGTGGGATTTTTGATGGACCCCAGAACAGGTCTTGGACGCTGGCGTGAATTTACCGTACCAAACTATGCGCTTATGGAAAAACTTATGGTTGCATGCCGCGACAAATCTACGGAAGAAATTCTTGCAATGCCGGATGTAAAGGAACGCATAGAAGTTTACAATGAGCAGACGGAAAAATTCAAGGAGATGGTAAAGGCCCACACCTCTGTAGAAGGAAACCTCATCATCTCTGACCTGCGCGGAGTAGACCCAATTTATACCGGTAACCGCTTCTTAATTTACAGCATGTACCCAGAGCAGAATATTTCCGCATGGATCGTAACAGGAAAAGGCGGAGAAGGTTGCTCTGCTGCGGTAGGCTACAGCATTCTGAACAAAACAAGCAAGGTGAACGTGGGAAGCCTAATGCTCAAATACGGTGGCGGCGGTCACGAAAAAGTCGGAACCTGCCAGTTCACAAGCAAGAACATGGAAACAGACCTTCCAAAGATGCTTGCAGAACTTAAGGCACAGGCAAACAGCTAAGAAAAAGACAGCATACATACCAGAAAAAATACAAGTCCGGTATGTATGCTTTTTTTTATTTTCCCGCTTCGAATAATTCTTTTACATATTTTACAGCCGTGTCAAATCTGGTGTTGTAGTCACCGCTTATCGTCTTAAAGCTATACCCATTCCGGGTATAATAAGATTTAAGCATTTCGCTGTACTTTTTACGGTCGGCAGCAATAACTTCGCTACGGTCACCATCCTGCACCCAGTCAACATCTGGCTCAAGAAAAAGAATCAAATCATAGGAATTCAATGCAGCTATTGCATCAGCAAGTTTTCCATTCCTACCCACATCTTCATCCTTAAGAAAGTCGATAAAGAAATGGGTTACAAGACAGTCCGTGTCTTCAAAGAAAACCTTGTTGCTCTTTCCAATAAGCCTAAGCTCCTTTGCCTTATGCTCCACGAGTATCCTTGTAAAATCTTCGCTAAGCATGTATTCATCAGTTCCAGACAATTCCGACAAATCCCTGCCAACTTCTTCCAGATAGACAGTATTAAAATAATTTGCCAGGTTTATGGTAAGGGTTGACTTTCCGGCACTTTCACCTCCAATCAAAAGAACTTTTTTGGTAAAGTAGGAACGCACCACTTGCGGCATCCAATCCCAGTGTCCGTAAAGGTCTTTGCGTATATCAGTTGAATTATATACGTTGCGGGGAAAGATGATGTAATCGGAATCTTTATAGCACTTGTTCCAAAAACTGTTTTCATCATAATCGCTTCCGCTAAAGACCACGTCGATTTTTTTACCAACCGCATTTTTTACTTGCGTGCAGTCGTCTTCCCAAAGATCTTCACCGTAGTCCTTTTTATTTTTTACCCTGTCCTTTAGGGAAAGAATCTTAACGTTGCCCAAATGCTTTGTTAGCTGATAAACCCATCTTATTTTTACCCTGAGCGGAACATCCGTATCGTCGCCACGGTATGAGATTACGATATATAATTCCTCGCAAAGCCCAGCCGCTTTTATGATGCATTCCAAGTGGCCAAGATGAAGGGGATTGAATGAACCTCCGTACATGCCAACTTTATATTTCTTCTTGTTTATCATTTTCACCATCCTCCTTTTGAACTTTTTTGGATTCAATGAACCACTTTACAAACATGATGACCGCATTAATCAGGAAGACAGCCCACATCAGCAAAACGGAAATGCTTGCACCCTCTGTTGAAAGAGCTGCTATCCACATTATTACAGAAACCACGTCTACGGCTATCCAGACAACCCATTGCTCCATGAACCTTTTTATCATCAGTATCTGCGCTATTACGGACAAGACGGTACTCATGCTGTCTACAAGAGGAAGGTTTCCTCCGAGCAGTTTTAGAACCCAGGCATATCCAAACACACCAATCAGGCTTACCATAATAAGCAGCAAATCCATTTTTAAAGACATGCGCTTTTTATACACCTCGTTGGTTTCTCCGTTCATGTTCTTTTTCCATGCTACCCATCCAATAATATTTGTTGGCAGATAGTAGAGCAGGTTCAGCATTACGTCGCCATAATACTTTGCCTTCCATGCAATATAGGCATAGAGGATTGTATTGATTGTTCCGAACAGGTAATTTGATATTCTTCCCATTCCGCAAAAGATTACGCATATTACTCCGGAACAAGAAGCAAGTATACCAATCCATGTGTCCTTCTGGTAAATTGAAACTCCCAAGATTATTATGGTTGCAAGAAAAAGCCAGCTGACTTGCCACTTTTTCCATCCAGACAATTCCCGTTTAATTGAAACTTTTAAATTTTCCATAAGCTAAAACTCCTTCATCATATATTCCATGCTTTTTCTACCGCCAGCAATTTTTGATTTTTTTTCGCTGCCAGTCTGAACAATTTTTGCACTGACCATATCCCTGAAACTTTTTTTGTAAAGAGGCCTGTTAAGAATCAATTCAAAAACAAGCTGAAGTTCCGGGAGGGTAAAGGTCTTTTCTACAAGGCAAAATGCCTGGTTGCCGTAAAAGATCTGCTCCCGCAATTTCTTTATCCCTTCTATTACAATTTCAATATGGTCAAAAGCAAGTCCTTCTTTTCCTGCCAAGGTTGCCGTAAAGTTTTCGTATCTTACGATTCCGTTTTGGAATGATTCCGTCTTGAGCTTGTAGGAAATAACGATTCCCTTTTCTTGGTTTGAAAGCTCAATGGATTCATCCGTAAACTTTAGGTTGAACCAAGCCTCATCGTTTGCATCCGTTTCATCCGGTTCAGAAATTAAGGACATATACGCAATACTCATCACCCTGGTCCTTGGATCGCGGTCGGGTTTGGTAAAGGTATAAATCTGGTCCAGATAAACATTCCTTAGGTGCGTTTTGCTTTGCAGAATTCTGCTTGCGGCATTATGGGCCGTTTCGTCATTCTGTATGAATCCTCCAGGCAATGCCCAGCGACCGATATATGGATGTTCATTTCTTTTTACAAGCAAAACCTTGAGCGATGAATAATCCTTGTTGATTCCAAGTATAAGCAAATCCGTCGTAACAGAAGGCCTTATGTAATCTTCTGGATTATAGAGCTTAAGGAACTGCTCTTCCGACAAAGCCTGCGTGTTTTTTTTGGCTTTCATTTTGCCTCCTCTTAAGTATTGAATTAATACCTAACTTTTAATTCATGTTACACTTATTTAAGTATTGTGTCAATACCTAATTTTATTATTTCTTTTGGATTGATTTGGGGGAGATTTTCTAGGGAAGTTCGTTGATTTTACAAGGGAATTTGTTTGCTGAAAATTTTGTTTAAAATAAAAAAGCCCTATCCGTTAAGATAAGGCTCTTGTTCTAGCTGGGGTTGGAATTGGCTTCCAGTCGCACACATCGTGTGTGCTCCTTGCAGCCCGCCTACGTTCGCTGACGGGTGCATCCCTGCACCCTTTTCGCCTGCGGCGCGCTCACTCCGTTTCAAGTCCTAGGCTGAAAACTTATTTGTTTAAAAAAGAAAAGGTTCCATCTGTTAAGATGAAACCTTGCTGTTTAGCTGGGGTTGGACTTGAACCAACGGCCTCCGGGTTATGAG